>NZ_DLJI01000057.1:0-32877 GCF_002484185.1 Empedobacter sp. UBA7620
TTTTCTATAGAATTATTGATTAAGATAATTTTTTGAACGAAAATTTCTATTCTCAAAACTATTCTTACCTTTGCATTACAAATGAAGTTTTTGCAACACATATTACGTTTACCATTTTTTAGCACTTATTATCGTACAATATTTGCTCGGGTAGACTATGTGTATACTTCGTATTAATTTTGTACGTCAAAAATTTAATCATAATCTACAAGCCCGAGCAGTTTTGCTCGGGCTTTTTTTATTTAAAAAAATCATGGAAAATCTAAAAAGTTTAAAAGAAAATGTAGCTATTTTTTTACCAGAAAATGGATTGGAAGAAAAATTAAAATTAGCTGAAAAAGAAAACCGATCATTGCGAATCAAATTAGGTTTTGATCCTACCGCACCCGATTTGCATCTTGGTCATGCCGTTGTATTGAAGAAATTGAAAGAATTCCAAGATTTAGGACATCAAATTGTCATTTTGGTTGGTAGTTTTACAGCTCAAATTGGTGATCCGACAGGAAAAAACAAAAGTCGTCAACCGCTGAATGTAGATCAAGTACAGAAAAATGCAGAAACTTATATCAATCAATTGTCAAAAATTATTGATGTGAATAAAGCTGAAATTGTATTTAATTCGGATTGGTTAGATCATTTGCCTTTTTCAGATGTTATTCAGTTGTTGTCAAAAGTTACTGTTGCACAATTAATGCATCGAAATGATTTTAATAAACGTTTCACAGAAAATACGCCGATTGCAATGCACGAATTGGTTTATCCAATTTTACAAGCTTATGATTCTGTTCAAATAAATGCAGATATTGAAATGGGAGGAACTGATCAATTATTTAATTGTACAATGGGACGCCAATTGCAAGAAACGAATGGAGAAGCTGCTCAGATTGTGATGTGTATGCCACTTTTGAGAGGAACAGATGGAAAAGAAAAGATGAGTAAATCACTGAATAATATTATTGGTTTGACGGATGAGCCTAATGAAATGTTTGGGAAAACGATGTCTATTCCAGATGATTTATTAGAAGAATACATTGCGTTAGCAACTGATTTTTCTATTGAAGAAAAAACAAATCTGAATGAACGATTAAAAACAGATAATCCAATGTTAATTAAGAAATTAGTTGCAAAAAATATTATTACTCAATATCACTCTGATAAAGAAGCTGAGAAATCAGAGGAATTTTTTAATAATCAATTTCAGAAAAGAAATGATGAAAATAGAGTTTTTGAATCAATTAAAATTAGTTCTTTAAACTTTGAAAATGATAAAATTACATTGTTAGATGTTTGTCATCAATTAAAGAAAGATTTGTCGAGAAATGCGATTAGACGTTTGATAGAAAGCGGCGCTGTACAAATTAATGGAGAAAAAAAAATGGATGCTTTTGATGATTTTGAATTAAAAACAGAAACTAAAATTAAAATAGGAAAACGAGATTTCTTCGAGTTGAAGTAAATAATAAAATGAAAAAAAGCCTCTAAAACAGAGGCTTTTGATTTATAATTCTTTTTTCATTTCGTATTGTTTGTCGTACAATTCTAATCCCATCGATTGAATAAAATCATTTGTAGAGATTTCTCTTTCGTCAACATTAATCATTTTAATTTCTTTGTTCTTCAAATCGCTGAAAAGAATTGAAGCTAAATAACGATTTCTATAATCGTGATGAACACCAAATTGATAAATACGTGTATTATTTTTGTTGATAATTTTGTAAGCAACTAAAATTCCATCTTCATAAATTCCATTTATTTGACAATCTTCGAGGATATTTTTTACACTTTGAATATCATTTTTCCAAGTAGGTTTTATGTCCCAAAAGTTTTCACTTGTAATCAAATCTAAATCACTAAATTCTACAATTTCATGTAATGGATTTACGACCAAAATAGGAATTCCTTTGTAACTATTTAAAGTTCTTGTTTTTTCAAAACCACAAGCTTCGTAAGCGTTAATTGCAAAATCATTTTTAGTATTTACCTCTAAAAATATGTTTTTCACTTGTTGTTCTTTCAATTTGGGAAAACTAAAATCTAACATTTGTTGTGTTATTTTTTTTCCGCGATGTTCAGGACAAACGCCTGTGCCACCAATATAAGCTGTTTTTACATCATTATAATTTCTAATTCCATAAAGTAAAAAGCCAACTAATTTTCCATCAATACTAGCACCTACAGAATAATCAAGATTGATATCTTCCATTTTTAATTTTCCCTGAAATTGTTCAGTCGAAAGGTTGATAGAAACGTAATAATTTTGATAAGAAAGATTATATAAGGCTGATAATTCTTCCAAATCAACATGAGTTAATGAGTGTATTTCAATGTTTGTTTGCATAGCTGTAATTTGCAAAGCAAAAATAGCCCCAACATTTAAGTTTTTTCTAAAAAAAATCTTAAAAAATTAGTAAAGATTGAATTTTATTTGAAGTATGTAATCCGAATTTGATAAAAATATAATTTATTTAATAATATTGACTGAATAATTATACATAAATTTTAAAAATAGTGTAGAGGATGGTAAATAGAATTAAGAAAACTTCTTTTTTTTATGATTTAACATAAGCTTATTATTGATTATGCTGAAGAAAATTCTGTAATCGATAAATTTGCATACATTTTTAAAACTAAAACTACGAGAGAAGTCTAACTTTCTCCTCATTTGTTGAAACAATTATTCTTCTCTCGATTTTTTTTGAAAAATACTCCTCGAAGAATTCAAGTTAAGTGTATTTCGTACACTAATTAAAATGTCAAATTCTCAAAATTTCTTTCCAAAACTTATTTCAAAATATCTATTTCTCAAAAATTATTTAAAATTTTGATGAATTTAATAAAGCTTTAAAAATTTATTAAAAAATGATTAACGAACATTTGTTAGTTTTTTTCTTTTGATTATTTTAGTCGTTCAAATTATCACAAAAAAAATGAGTAAAAATTTAACAAAATTGGCTTGTCTAGCTATATTTTGCAGCTATAGCTATGTCTCTGCTCAACAGAAAACGACAGATAGTGTGGTTGTAGAAAAAGTAGAATTAATACAACCAAAAGAAAACAAAGACAAAGTTGATGTGCAGTTTTATGGATTTATCAGGAATGATATTTTTATGGATACTCGTCAAATGATTGGAGCAGGAGAGGCTTTAGTGCCGCTTTATCCAAAAGATCGTTTATCGGATGTAAACGGTGCTGATATCAATGCAGCTTCTAAATTTCACATGTTGTCAATTGTTTCGAGAGCTGGCGTTAATTTGAAAGGTCCAGAATTACTTGGGGCTAAAACTTCTGGTATTTTAGAGGGAGAATTTTTTGGAGCAACAGAAGGAGGAATCAACGAGTTTCGTTTGCGTCACGCATATGTGATGTTGGATTGGGAGAAAACGCAATTAGGGATTGGACAATATTGGCATCCTTTCGTTGTGTTAGAAGCTTTACCAAATGTTGCAAATTATGGAACTGGTGCGCCTGTTTATGCTTTAAATCGTAATCCTCAAGTTCGTTTAACGCATAAATTTACTGACAAATTTAAAGTTATTGCTGCTTTACATTCTCAAAGAGATTTTACTCCAAATACAGAGCCTTTCCGAAATAGTGGAATGCCAGCGGCTCATCTTCAATTTCAATATAAATCACAAGTTTTTACTGCCGGAATTGGTGCACAATATGAAAACTTGAAACCAAAATTATCTTCAGGAAATCCTCCTGTTAAGTCTAATGAACGAGTTGAAAATGTTTCATTTATGGCTTATTCAAAGTTAAATACAAAACCTTTACAAGTTACTGTTGCTGGATATTTGATGCAAGATGCGTCATCTTTTGTACAACTAGGTGGAATTGTAGGCTATCAAACAAGTCCGACAGCTGTTGAAACATACAAACCGATGAATACACATAGTATGTGGATTGATTTGCAACAAAACTCAACAGGAAAATTTTCGTTCGGATTGTTTGCAGGTTATGTTAGAAATAATGGTGTGAAAAATCCAGTAGAAGGAGCAATTGCATCAACATCTTATGGTGTAACGACAAATTGGGGCGCAATTTCGGCAACTCCAGGTACACGTACTGTAAATTATTTGTACAAAGTAGTTCCTCGTTTAGATCTTACCTTAAGCAAAGCCTTAAAATTTAGATTCGAATATGATCGTAGTACAGCACAATGGGCAGATGCGACGATAAAAGGTACGGGAACCGAAAACAAATATTTAGCAAATAACAATAGATTTCAACTTACAACATTATTTAACTTCTAATATCACACAAAAAACATGAGTACAAATACTTTAGATACTTCGCAAACAGTAGCGAAGAAGGATAATATATTCCAAATTATTTTAGCATCATCTGTCGGAACCTTAATCGAATGGTACGATATGTTCTTGGCAATCATCTTAGCTAGTGTATTATCAACACAATTATTTCCTAACGATGGTTCGTCACATTTCTTAGAAACACTTGCCGTAGTGGTTTCATCATTTATGTTCCGTCCGATTGGATCATTAATTTTTGGAAGTATTGGGGATCGTATTGGTAGAAAATATTCATTCTTAGTTTCTTTAATTATGATGGGAGCAGCAACATTCTTGATTGGTTGTATTCCAACTTTTGATAGTGTAGGTTGGTTTGCTCCTGTTTTATTATTGTTTTGCCGCATTATGCAAGGACTTGCAATTAGTGGAGAATATGCAGGTGCGGTAATTTATGTAGCAGAACATGCGCCAGCAGAAAAGCGAGGATTTTATACAGGATTTATTCAAGCAACTGTTCCAATTGGATTATTATTATGTTTAACAGTTGTTTTCTTAACACAATCATTCTTATCAGAAGAAGCTTTTGCAAGTTTCGGATGGAGAATTCCATTTTTATTTAGTGGAATATTAGTGATTTTGAGTTACTTTATTCGTCAACGTTTACATGAAAGTCCAATTTTCGAACAATTAAAAAAAGAAGGAAAAACATCTAAAACACCAATTAAAGATGCTTTTACAACGCCAGGAAATGTAAAATTGATGTTGAAAGCAATTTTTGGAGGAAATGCTGCTCAAAGTACAATTATGCAAACAACATTATTCGTAACTCTTTTCTTCTTGCAAAGAGCGGTTAATTTACCTTACGAAACAGTTTTAATTGTTGTTTTATGTTCTACATTATTTAGTTCATTTTTCTATCAATGGTTTGGAGCATTAAGTGATAAAATCGGGCGTAAACCAGTTATGTTAGGAGGAATGATTTGTAGTTTTATCTTAATTCCATTATCATTTTTCTTGTACATGAAATTAGGAAATCCAGAAGGATTGAAAGAAGTTCATGATATTTCGAATTTAGCAGTTTTCGGAATTGTCATTGTAAGTTTAATTACTTCAATTGCAGGAGCAGCAACTTACGGACCACTTGGTGCATTTATGTTAGAAATTTTCCCAACTAAAATTCGTTACACAAGTATGGGATTTGCGCAAAATATGGGGAATGGATTTATTGGTGGAGCAACGACTTTTGTCACAGAATTAATCAAAAGTACGATTATCGTTTCGGCAGCTATGTCGCCTTATATTGGATTAGCTTATCCATTGATATTAATCTTTATTGCGATTTTAGTGAATTACTTTACAATTCCAGAAACGTACAAAACAGATTTAACAGAAGATAATTAAATCAATATTAGATAAAATGTAAAAATCCTTCAAGTATTCTTGAAGGATTTTTTTTGAGGAATTAATTAAATTTCAAGGCATAAAAAAATCCACTCAAACGAGTGGATTTTTTATTGTATCAGAAATATTATTTTTTCTTTTTTGTATCAACTGCTCCTGATAATTCAGATCCAGCTTTAAATTTAGCTACTGTTTTAGCAGCAATTTTAATTTCTTTTTTAGTTTGTGGGTTGATACCTGTTCTTGCAGCTCTCTCAGAAGTTGAGAAAGTACCGAATCCTACTAAAGCAACTTTGTCTCCTTTTGCTAAAGCTTTAGTTACATTTTCTGTAAATGAGTTTAAGGCTTTTTTAGCAGCTTCTTTAGAAATTCCAGCGTCAGCTGCAATTGCATCGATAAGTTCTGATTTGTTCATAGTTGTAACTTTTTAAATTAATTTATACACAAATATACTCTTTCCCTTTATTTGTGCAAGTTTCAACGCAATAAATTTCAAGAAAAATGCAAAATTTTATGAAATTTGTGTCAAAAATCAGTAAATAAGTACTTATTTTACGAATAAGGTATCCTCGTTTTGATGTCCATTGATAAAATCTTTGGCTGTCATACGGCGCTTTCCTTCGGGTTGAAGTTCTAAAATTTCGTAAACTCCTTGAGGTAGATTGATATAAAGGTTATTTTTTTGTAAAATTAATTGATAATCTTCTCCATCAACAACAATATCCGTTTTTAGACCAGCATATATTTTTAACGATTTAAAATTTTCGCCATTTCCAAAAGTTGTCCACGCACAAGGGTAAGGAGAAAGTCCTCTAATTTTGTTGTGAATAGCATTGATAGAATCGTTCCAATCTATTTTACAATCTTCTTTAAAGATTTTTGGAGCATGTTTCAATTCTGTTGTTTCGTCTTGTGGATGCGGTTTTAATGAATCATTTTCTAAACCATCCAACGTTTTCACAACTAATTTTGCACCGATATGCATCAATTCATCATGAATTTTTCCTACATTATCATTTTCTCCAATTTCTACTTTATCAGAAATTAAGATATTTCCAGTATCAATTTTTTCATCAATTAAAAAAGTCGTTACTCCAGTCTCCTGATCGCCATTCATCACAGCCCAATTGATAGGCGCTGCACCACGATATTGCGGAAGAAGTGAACCATGTAAATTAAAAGTTCCTTTCGACGGAATGGACCAAACAACTTGTGGCAACATACGAAAAGCTACAACTACAAAAACATCAGCATTCCAGCTTTTTAATGTTTCGATAAAAGCTTCGTCGCGTAATTTTTCTGGTTGAGCCAAAGGCAAATTATGTTCAACTGCATATTTTTTGACATCAGAAATATTCATTTTTTGCCCTCTACCAGACGGTTTATCTGGGACAGTAACAACTCCAACTATTTCGTGATGACTATTTGTATTGATTTCATTCAAAGATGTCGCCGCAAATTCGGGCGTACCCATAAAGACTACTCGCATTTTTATTCTATTAGTTTATAAGAATCGAATCCAATTGGTTGAACTCGCATTTCGTCTATCAAATATTGCAATTCTTCGACGATTTTATCTTTTGGCGAATTTATGAATTTTGAAAGGATTTCGGCTTGCGTTTTTGTACCTTCTTTCAAATATTCAATCAAATCAGATGAATTAAAGCTTTCGTTTTGTTTTTTGGATTGACAAACATCGCATTTACCACAATTTTGATCAGATTTTTGATTAAAATAGCCAAATAACAAACGTTCTCTACAAATAGTATTTTGTTCGGTATAATAAGCCATTGCTTGCAAACGTTTCCAATTATTCACTTGAATTGATTCGAAATCTTTCCACAATTTATTTTTAAACGCATTCGAATCGCGCGGAACAAGAAATCTAAATCGCGCTAAAAATCGATCCGAATAATCAATAGAACCATTTTTTGCATATTCGTGCAAACTATTTCTAATGTCGCCAATACTCATGTGCAATTCGAACGCCATTTTACTTTCCGAAATTTCTCTATTATAAGTATAAATTCCAGGATAATGACGTTGTAAATAATCAAAAATTCGGTTTTCATTCAAATTAATCGAATGTGGTGACGCTAAAATTTGAATGCTACTATTTTGTGAATAATTTTTTTGCTGAATGATTTCTTTCGTATTGAGAAATTCTAAAAATTGAAGAACCATTTTAAGATTTAAACCAAATTTTTCGGCAAATTTTGGAATATCCAACTGATAATTCATTTCCGTTAATTCGCCTTCAGCCAATTGTAATTGACTAAACAAACAATTCCCAATTTTGATAAAATCTTGTTGCGAAGGTAAATTCGCTTTGAAAATATTTTCTGCCTGAATTCGATCATCAGGATTGTACAAATAAATTCCATGTGATTCCTGTTCATCACGTCCAGCGCGACCAACTTCTTGGTAATATGCTTCAATTCCTTGCGGTAAATCGATATGAAAAACGGTACGAACGTTTGGCTTGTCGATTCCCATTCCAAACGCATTTGTCGAAACCATAATTCTCGAATTACTCAACATCCAATTTTTCTGCTTTTGTTCTTTTTCGTCTTTGGTTAATTTGGCGTGAAAAAAATCGGCAGCAAAACCATTTTGATTTAAAAAACTAGCAATTTCATAGGTTAATTTTCGATTTCGAACAAAAATAATACTCGAACCAGGATATTTTTTTAAATAATAAATCAAATCATTTTTCTTATCAGCAGAAAGAAAAACATTGTACGAAAGATTTTCTCTTTTTAAAGAAGATTTAAAAACCTTGGGATTATCTAACTCTAATTTTTCTACAATCTCTTGCTGAATTTTTTCTGTTGCCGTTGCTGTCAATGCTAGGATTGGAACTTTAGGAAGAATAGTTTTTAACCTCGAAATTCGATGATATGCAGGGCGAAAATCGTGTCCCCATTCAGAAACACAATGTGCTTCGTCAACTGCAAGCAAACTAATATTGATTTGTTTCAATCGTTCAACAAAAATTCTACTTTGCAAACGCTCTGGTGAAACATATAGTAATTTGATTTTGTTGTTTTGACAATCGTCCAAAATTTTCCCAATCGTATTTTGATCAATTTCATTGGTGATATATGCCGTCGAAATTCCTTTGGATTGTAAATTTTGAACTTGATCTTTCATCAACGCAATAAGCGGCGAAATGACCAATGTTAAACCATCAAAAATAATCGCTGGAACTTGATAACAGATAGATTTTCCGCCACCAGTAGGCAAAATTGCCAACGTATCTTTCCCTTCCAAAACACTTGAGATGATTTCCTCTTGCGGCGTTTTGAAAGAAGGATAATTCCAATACTTAAAAAGAATTTCTTTTGGTGTCAAATTATAAAGCTTTGTTGTAAATTTAGATAAAATCTGTGATTTTATGTTTAAACTTAAAACTTCATAAGTTAATTATTTTTTAATTGTAAATAATTTTATGTTTTTATAGCAAAGAAATTGAGTAATTTTTGGTTTTTATATTTAATGAGTTTATATCTTTTTTATATTATCCGATAGATATCCCATTATAATAAACATAAATAATTGAAATCAATAAGACTATAGATTCAATGATCCAAATAAATTTTATCGGAATTTTTATACTTATTATAATAAGTTGTTCAATTAATAAAATAAAAAAGAAAATAATTAATCCAAAAAAAGCAATTGTTCCACCCAAGGCATTTCCACCATTATTATCAATAAAAAGATAGTTTATAGACATAAATAAAAGGAAGAGTTCTAAAATACTCAACACAATTAATATTGGTGTAAGTTTAAATTTCATTTTAAAATAGTTTCCAGAAAGTACAAAGCTTTGTTGTAAATTTAGATAAAATCTGTGATTTATTAGAAGAATTAATCGATTATACCCTTTTTGTATTTTACAAAAAGTGAAATTTCATTCACTAATAAAACAATATTAAATCCTAAAAATAAAAGAATTTCCGAACTCATATTGAAGTAAGCCAATTGATCTTGCAAAATCATAAAAGGAACTGCAATTGCGGCTGATAAAAAAATACTGAAAAAAGCAGATTGAATTAGTGTTGCAATGCGAATCATATTTAGTTTTGCAACTTGTGATGGATTAATTATCAGGATAATGGAATTGAAAAAGATAAATGCAATAATTCCTGTATTTATCGATAGAAATGATGATGAATCAAATGATTGAAAGATAGATTTCAAGCTGAAATAAATTCCTTTATCGTAACAAAATTTACAGAAAATAATGAATGATATTAGCGTAACGCTTATGGTAATTACTTTATTAATTCTGCTTTCTTTTGGTGTTGCAACTAATCTTTTTCCGTTGAAAATGGAAGGAATATAGTTTTTGTACTCATCTAAATAATTGTATAACAAAATAATAATGGAAAATCCAGTAAATATGAAAAGTGATAATAGTTGTAAAGCTAAATCTTGCTCAATCAATTTATAATTTAAATCAGATTCATAAACTTCATTTGGAACAAAAATATAAATTCCAATCATCGCAACGACATAGAGTTGATAAGCAATTCCCCAAGCAGGATTTAGGTAAAAAGGCTGATTATAATCTTGGACAATTTCACTGTAACTTTTTTTGTGTTTGAAACTGTTTGATTCTTCATCAAAATTGGTAGAATTTTGAAAAATTATACCAGTAACTGCAATAAAGAATATTGAAGCTATTGCTCCAAAAAATACAAAAGCTGTGAGTTGATCGTCGCAAAAATAATCTGTAATACTTATTAATAGAGGAGTTATAAGGAATAAAATCCATTTTGGACGAAGGTTTACTTGCCAAATTTCTTTGAGAATAATTGTTTGAAATCCCGCAATTGCTAATCCAAAGATTAAGAAAATAAAGGTCATAGAGTAGGTTTGGTTAAAAATACAAAAAGCCAACAAATTTGTTGACTTTTTGGTTTGAAATTTATTCTGTAATCCCTTCTAACATAAATAAGAAAGCATCTTCTTTCGCATCTTCTTTCAACGATTCGAATCGACCAGAAGCACCACCGTGACCTGTGTCCATATTTGTATCTAAAAGTAGAATATTATTATCTGTTTTTAAATCTCTTAATTTCGCCACCCATTTTGCAGGTTCCCAATATTGTACTTGAGAATCGTGCAAACCTGTCGAAACATAAAGGTTTGGATAAGCTTTTGCTTCCACGTTATCGTATGGCGAATACGATTTCATGTAATCGTAATATTCTTTTTCGTTCGGATTTCCCCATTCATCATATTCCCCTGTTGTCAATGGAATAGAATCGTCTAACATTGTTGTCACAACATCCACAAAAGGAACTTGCGCAATTACCCCATTGAATAATGTTGGTTCGTAATTAATCACAGCTCCCATCAACAATCCACCAGCAGAACCACCCATCGCGTACAAGTGTTTTGATGAAGTATAATTTTGTTGAATCAAATATTTTGCTGCATCAATATAATCAAAAAATGTATTTTTCTTTTCTAACATTTTTCCATCTTCATACCATTCGCGACCAAGATATTGGCCACCACGAATATGCGCAATCGCATAGATAAAACCTCTATCCAAAAGACTTAATCGAACCGAACTAAAATAAGGCTCGATCGTGTAACCATATGAACCATAGGCGTAAAGTAGAAGAGGGGTTTCGGCAGAAAGAGGCGTATCTTTTCGACGAACTAATGAGATTGGAACCATTTCGCCATCGCGAGCTTCTGCCCAAATACGTTCAGAAATATAATTTTCTTTATCAAAATCACCTATAACAACTTGCTCTTTTTTGATTTCGAATGTTTTATCATTCATGTTAAAATCAATCACAGAAGAAGGAGTTGTCAATGATGTATATCCGTAACGCAATATGTCAGTATCAAAATCTGGATTTGTTCCAACATTTGCTGTATAGGTTTCTTCGTTAAATGGCAAATAATAATCAGTTGAATTGTCCCACGCTTTGATATTTATCTGCAATAAACCATTTGTACGCTCTTCGATAACCAAATAATTCTTGAAAATTTCGAAACCTTCAATCAATGTTTCTTCACGATGAGGAATCACATCAATCCAATTTTCTTGTTCTGTTTTTTCGACAGAAGTTTTCATTAATTTGAAGTTAAACGCATCATCTTTATTGGTTTGAATATAAAATGAATCACCAATATGTTCGATTGAATATTCTAAATCACGTTCTCTTTTTTGAAAGATTTTAAACTCAGCATCTGGTTGATTAGAAGGAATATATCTAAACTCGTCAGAAACAGTACTTGAAGATCCAATAATGATGTAATCTCTAGATTTTGATTTGTAAACAAACGCATTAAACGTGTCATCTACTTCTTCAAAAACTAAGACATCATCTTCTTGTTTTGTCCCTAATTTGTGTTTCCAAATTTGATAAGCTCGCAATGTTTCATCTTTTATTGTATAAAATAAGGTCTGATTATCAGCGGCCCAAACAGAACCTCCAGTTGTGTTTTCTATTTTATCAGAAAGAATTTCTCCAGTTGTTAAATCTTTGATTTGAATCGTATAAATTCTTCGCGAAACATTGTCAACTCCAAAGGAAACCAATTGATTATTTGGCGCCATCGAAATTCCGCCCAATTGATAATACGAATGACCTTCTGCCATCGTGTTGACATCAAAAAGAATTTCATCTGGATTCTCTAAACTATCTTTACGACGTTTGTGAATCGGATATTCCTTCCCTTTTTGATATTCTGTCAAATACCAATAACCATTCAATTTGTACGGAACAGACGAATCATCTTCTTTGATTCGCGCTTTCATTTCCTCAAAAAGCTTGGTTTGTATAGCTTCCGTTGGTTGTAGAATAGCTTTTGTGTATTCGTTTTCTTGGTTCAAATAATCGATAACTTCAGAGTTTTCACGATCATTCAACCAATAATAATTATCGATGCGGATATCTCCGTGTTTTTCTAATTTTTGTTCTATTTTTTTCGCAATAGGTGCTTGCATTTTCTAAAATTTAAGGTGCAAATGTACTATAAAAACTTACTTTGAATAAGTTGTAGTTGACCAAGATTTATCACCTGTTTTATATTCGATGATGATATTATTTTCGTTCAAATAACCAATTGTTTGGTAATTTCCGTTTTGAGAAATCACTGTCACATGAAAAACATTTTGTTGGGCAGCTGGATAAAATTGTGCAATAACTTTTGAATTTTCTTGATCTATTAACACAAATTCGTAGTTATTTGTACTTGCTGTCGTGTAATTTTTTCCGTTCGATTTGTAAACGTTTTTGTATTCTACAGTTTTACTTGATTCTTGCGTAACGACTTTATTCGTTGTTTCTTTAACGGTTGGAATTGTTGTATTTTCTGTTTTAGTTACAGGTAAATCTTTCGCATTTTGTTTTCCAACCTGATTCATAGCAAATGTTAATGCTTCTTGATAACCTTTTGTGAAATCTTTTTCTTTTGACGAACCTTCATAAGAGCTAACAACAGCATTATTGCAATCAGTAAAAGTCACTTTTAATTTATTTCTAAACATCACTTTTACTTCTTCAATGTTAGCTTTTGTTGCTAAACAAGGATTAATTTGTACCTCTAACGGGATAGAATTTTCATTGACTACTTCATAATCTTTTTTTCTCAAAGCGGTTTTCAATCCAATATTTAATTGAAAATCATCTTTAGCAAAATCTTTAAAGAGTTGAGGAACGATAACATATTTGTAATCTGTTACGTTTTGTGCCTGAAGTGATGATAATGCAATTAAAAATAAACCTGATAATATAGTTTTCATTATAAGATTATTTAGCCGATAATTTAACTTCTTTCCAAGTATTATTTTCAGAAACCTCGTACGAAATTGTATTTCCACTAATGTAACCTACCGAAAAATAATTTGAATTTCCTTTGGTAACAATTACTCTATAAATTCCATTTTTTAGAGTTGGTTCAAATTTCGCAACAACCTGATTTCCGTTTTCGGACATCAACATAAAACCACCATTTTGCAGTTCAATTTTTTGATACGTAATTGTTCCATCTGTCAACAAATTAGTAGCTGTTACCTTAGTTCCTTTTGGCTCTGGTATATATGCAGTTGTTGTTTCTGTTTGGGCTTTTTCTAATTTTACCATCGGAACAGAAGCTTTCGCATTTTGAGATTTTAAAGGATTTAAAGCTAGTTTTATAGCTTCTTGGTAACCTTTGTCATATTCTTTAATCTTAGAAGTTCCTTCAAATTTTTGAATACTTTTATTAGAACAATCTGTAAAACTTACCTCTAATTTATTATTCAGAAAACTTTTAACTTTTAAAATATCAGCATTCAATGCTAAACAAGGGTTTTGCACAACTTCTAGCGGCCAAGAAGATTTATCAGAAGGTAAAACTTCATATTTTTTCTGCGTTAATATATATCTTAATCGATTATTTAATTGATATTCATCTTTATCAAAACTAGAAAATTTTTCAGGAATATTGATGTACTTATAATCACTTGTTTCTTGTGCATTTATAGTAGAAAAACTACATAAAAGTATAGCAGCTATTAAATTTTTCATTTAAAAAGTTATTTGTATCAAATATAAAAAAATAGAATTGTTTTATCCTAAATATATTTGTTATGCTGAATTTTTCATTTCAAAATAGTTAATAAAATTGAATCATTTCAAATAATATTATTTGAAAGAAATGATTTATAGATCTGATTATAAATGATTAACTTTATTTAAATTAAAATCATAAAATTATGTCAAGTTTAAAAGATAAAGTTGCGATTGTAACTGGAGCTAGCTCTGGAATTGGGAAAGCTGTTGCTGAATTATATGCCAAAGAGGGTGCGAAAGTTGTGGTTTCAGATATTAATGAAGAAGGTGGAAATGAAGTAGTAGAAATTATCAAAAAAAATGGAGGAGAAGCGATATTTTTCAAAGCTGATACTTCTTCGCCAGAAGATAATGAAGCATTAGTAAATAAAACGCTTGAAGTTTATGGAAAACTTGATATAGCTTGTAACAATGCTGGAATTGGAGGTCCTGCTGAGCTGACTGAAAATTATCCACTAGATGGTTGGAAAAAAGTAATAGATATCAATTTTAATGGTGTTTTTTACGGATGTAAATATCAATTACAAGCAATGGAAAAGAATGGAGGAGGTTCTATTGTTAATATGGCTTCTATTCATGGTACTGTCGCTGCGCCAATGAGTTCGGCTTATACTTCTGCAAAGCATGGAGTTGTAGGTTTGACGAAAAACATTGGAGCGGAATACGGACCAAAAAATATTCGTTGTAATGCAGTTGGACCAGGTTATATTATGACGCCTTTGTTGTCGAATAATTTGAGTGCAGATCATTTAGAATTGCTTGTTACAAAACATCCAATGGGTCGTTTGGGACAGCCAGAAGAAGTTGCGGAGTTGGTTTTATTCTTAAGTTCGGACAAAGCATCCTTTATGACAGGCGGTTATTACCTTGTTGATGGAGGATATACAGCGGTTTAAAATATTTTTGATCGAATCTTTAAGATTAAATGGTTTTCTATAATTTAATCCTTAATTTTGCCTGAACGAAATACAAACAAACAATGAAATTTTTTATCGATACAGCTAACTTAGCTGACATTAAAGAAGCCCAAGATTTAGGAGTTTTAGATGGTGTAACAACAAATCCATCTTTAATGGCAAAAGAAGGAATTACAGGTCAAGAAAATATTTTGAATCACTACAAAGCAATTTGCGAATTAGTTGACGGAGATGTTTCTGCTGAGGTAATTTCTACTGATTTCGAAGGAATGGTAAAAGAAGGTGAAGCTTTAGCAGCTTTAAATCCTCAAATCGTAGTTAAAATTCCTATGACGAAAGATGGTGTAAAAGCGTGTAAATACTTTTCTACAAAAGGAATCAGAACTAATGTTACTTTAGTTTTCTCTGTAGGACAAGCATTATTAGCTGCAAAAGCTGGTGCAACTTACGTTTCTCCATTCATCGGACGTTTAGACGATATTTCGACAGATGGTTTAAACTTAATCGAAGAAATTCGTTTGGTTTATGATAACTATTTGTACGAAACTCAAATTTTAGCTGCTTCAGTTCGTAATACAATGCATATTGTAAATTGTGCAAAAATTGGTGCTGATGTTATGACAGGACCTTTATCATCAATCTTAGGATTGTTAAAACACCCTTTAACAGATTCTGGATTAGCACAATTCTTAGCTGATTACGCAAAGGGAAACCAATAAATTGAAATAGAATTTTCTATATATGAGTCGCTTAATTTTAAGCGACTTTTTTTATGAATTTATATTAATGAAAAGCTTTTAATTATCAAGTTGATAAAAATAGTGTTAATAAATAAAAAAAGATGTTTTGTTATGAATAATATAAAATTATTAATCGTAAATTGATAAAAGTATTAGAAACTAAAATATTTCTTATTAGTATGTTAAAAACATTTATTTTATTATCAGTCACGCTTGGTATCCCTTTTTTATTAATCATGTTTCTATATGGAAGCACATTTTTTAAGAAAAATATCAATAATGACTAATAATTTTTTCCATTTACTAAAATAAAAAATCCTTCACTTGTATGAGCGAAGGATTTTTTTATGATGGATTGATAAATGATTATTTTATTACAACTCTTTTGTTGATTTCCATTTGTTTTCCAACAACTTTGATGATATAAACACCTGGAGTTTTGAAATTAACTTCAACTTCTTTTTGATTAGATGAATTTGAAACTTCATTAACTAATTGTCCATTGAAATTAAAAACAGAAACTTTCTGAATTGATTTCGAATTATTTTCAAGTTTAACTTTAATCGAACGATTTGTTGCATTGTAAACTGAAACATCATCACGTTTTTGATATTCGAAATCTCCAGTTCCTAAATCCGAACCCCAAATTTTTTCTGCATATTCTGGATGATCGATAAATGGATTTCTATTTCCTTGGTATCTGTATACTAAATTATTAATGTCTTTTTCTCGATCAGAAACAGGATCATTTAAATGCCAAGTCATTAATATTTTCAAGAAAGTATCTGTAAAAACTTTATCTTTTGTTTTATTAAACATAGCATAGGTCCAACTTTGAATACCATTTTCTTGATAGCGTGTAGCAAAATAAAAATAAGCACGAGCGATATCACCTTTAAATTCATCAATAGGTTCGAATACAATCCCAGAATAGCCGGCAGAATAACCAGAATTTAAATTACTTCCTAATTTAGACCCATTTAGTGATGTGTATGTTGCATTCCCAACAACACCATGAGGATAGTTACTTCTCATGCCGTTTACTTTACCATCTGTTGGCCATATATGCAAAGGGTCTGAAACCATAGGCGAACTTTCACTAAAAACACTTTGAGGGATTAAGTGTTCTCTATTGTAACAATCTCCTTCATTCTTGTAATTTCCACATTCTTTTTGACCAGGAGTAAAATTATATGGATCTTTAGCAGTAGCAATTTCAGAATAGATGTCTAAAATGGTATTATCTTTTTCATAATATTTATCTTGAAATCCATTATCAGAATCCGTTTGTCTGTATAACCCTTTTAAAGCATCATAACTTTTTGTTGTATGACCTTTTATTATATTATAGAGTTGAGTTTTTAATACAAATCCACTACCGGTTGCATTGTTGTAATAATTAGCAGGCGCTTGAGCAAAAAGGTTAGAACCTACTAAAAAAATACTAAGATGTAAAATTATTTTTTTCATACAGTATGAATTTAAAAAGAGAATTAAGATACGAAAAATATCTTAATTCTCTCATTTATTATTTAATAATTATTTTTTAAATATATAAACGTTTTTCAAAATTTTTAAATTGAAATTATTTAAATTTAGTTGCTCAACAAGTGGAAGCCTTGTATTATATAACAAAATTGTGGAAATCTGTTTCATATATTTTATCTTGAAAAGGTTACAAATGTATATATAAAAAAGACATCTAAAATTAATAAATAGTTAAGTTTAGAGCCTCTTTTACTTATTGTAATTTTGATAAATCACCAATGAATCTTGAATTTGTTTATTTAATAATTTATATAAATCAGGTTGATTTAAAGAGACTCCAGCTATCGATTTCAATTTTTTCTGAAAATTCTTAGAACCTGACAAAAATTTTGCTCGATAAGAATCTTTTTCCATGACTTTTTTGGCTTGTAAATCTTTAAAATCTTTTCTAATTTTTCGTGCATATAATTCAGACAAGTCAAATTGCAACTGCATTTCTTTTAAAATTTCTGCATGTTGCATAGATAGCCACGAATTACTTTCATCAAATTTATTGGTAACCCAAAGTTCAGGAAGTTCTCCAGTAGATTCTGCAATTTTCCAACCTAATTTTGAATCTAAAAATCCTTGAGGAACCTTTGTTTGAATAGGTTTCTTTTTAAAGTTTTCGTAATTAAGTTTCATATCTTTTTTCCATTCAATTACAGATTGAGCCTGAAGAGAATGAGAAGTGAAAAGAGTAATTATAATAAAAAAAAATATTGATTTATTCATCAGATAATCAAGGTATTGATTTTAAATATTTTCTAACAAATCAAGCCTCATGCCATGAGAACCTTTTATCAAAATATTTTGAGTTTTGATTGGATTTTCTTTTAAACATTCTTCAAATGCAACGCGATTTTCAAATTTTTGTACTTTCGGATTATTCGTAATTGTTTCACCAAAATTATGTCCTAAAATAAAAATTTGATCAAAATCTAAACTTTCAGCTAAATCTAAAATACGTTGATGCTCAGCTTTTGATTCTTCTCCAAGCTCAAACATGTCACCAATAATAATTGTTTTAGAACCTTCAAATTTTGCAAAATTATTTAACGAAGCTTCCATACTACTTGGGTTTGCGTTGTAGGCATCCATCACAATTTTGTAATTTTCTTTATTGATAATTTGTGAACGATTATTTGATGGAAAATAATTTTCGATTCCGTTTTGAATAGATTTTGCGTCAATCCCGAAATGTTCTCCAATTGCAATTGCACACGAAATATTGCTAAAATTATAGTTTCCTGTTAAATGTGATTGAATTTTTAAATCTTGGTATTTAACCGCCAAATATTCAGTTTCATTTTCTATCAATTCGATTTGAACATTAGCATTATGTTGATCAGAAAATGTAATTCGGTTAATATCTTCAGTTTTTTCAACTTGAATAGGATCATTAAAATTGACAAAAGCAGTTCTGTTATTTGCTCTCAAAAAATCATATAACTCAGATTTTCCTTTAATCACACCTTCAATTCCTCCGAAACCTTCTAAATGAGCTTTACCAAAATTGGTGATATACCCATAATCTGGTTGAGAAATAGAAGCTAATAACTCGATTTCTTTTTGATGATTCGCACCCATTTCGATCACAGCCATTTCTGTATCTTCTGAAATAGAAAGTATAGTTAAAGGAACTCCGATGTGATTATTCAGATTTCCGAATGTATAATGCGTTTTGAATTTCTCTTTTAAAACAGCTGAAATCAATTCTTTTGTCGTTGTTTTACCATTAGAACCAGTCAATCCAATAAATGGTATTTTAAGGTAATTACGATAAGTTCTCGCTAAATCTTGTAGAGTTTCTAAAGCATCATTAACCAAAAAAATATTTTGAGATGTATTTTCAAATTCTTTTTCGTCAACAATTGCCATTGCAGCTCCTTGATTGATCGCTTCTTGAGCGAAAGTATTTCCATTAAAATTAGCTCCTTTTAAAGCAAAAAAGATACAATTTTGTGAGATGTTGCGTGTATCAGTCGTAACGATTTTCGATTTAAGAAATTGATCGAATATTTCTGCTGTTTTCATAATGTAAAAATAAAAAATCTCGATGAAATTAATCACCGAGATTTAAAATATTTTGAAAAGGATTATTATCCTCTACGTTTACGTTTTGATTCGAAACTACCAGAGTATTCTTGTGCTACACGGAAACCAATCCAGTTTGTTGCACTTGCTTGGTGTAAGTAACGTCTTTGACCAGCATCAATCCAATATATAGGATCTTTCCAAGAACCACCTTTTACTACACGTGTTTCATCAGAGATGTCAGAAGTACGATTTGTAGTGTCTTTCTCTAAGATTACACGACCTTTTTCATCCACTCTAAATTTACGTTGAGGAGCGTTGTACATATCTTCTGTCGCTTGATCAGCAGATTTACCTTCCTCAGTACGTGGTGATAAAGAAGAATTAGGGTCACCATCACGATAATTTGTTAAATCGTATTCTGTTTGTTTTTTGTAAGCACCTGGTAATCCTCTATAAACTAAACGTCCGTTGTCTAATGTATCATATTCAACATTTGTTTCGTCATATTTTTCAAAACCACCTGCTCCGTTGTCAATTTTTGTTTTTAAAATATTTCCACGGTAGTAGTTGAAATCGTTTGCCTCTTCATCAATAATAGGACGATAAACATCAGAAACCCATTCAGCAACGTTTCCTAACATTCCGTAAAGACCAAAATCATTTGATGGATATTTACGAACATCACTTGTAATTGCAGAACCATCGTTACCAAATCCACCAATTCCAGAGTAATCTCCACGTCCTTGTTTGAAGTTATCTAAATATTGACCTCTTTGAGCACCTTTCGTTACTCTCAAGTTATTTTGAGCAACATCTTTTCCTTTGTATTCGTTGTATTCACGATTTCCAGGTAAAGCCAATGCTGCATATTCCCACTCAGCTTCTGTAGGTAAACGGAATGGTTGTACTTCATCTGAACCAGTTGCACGATTTGCTTTTAAGATACGTGTATTTTGCGTTTTGATTTGATTCGCTCTCATAATTTTAGTCGAATCAATCGCTTCGTTTACATTTGTATCGCCTAACTTATATTGTTCAGCACTAAATGTTTTATTTCCGTAATTATATTCCTCGTTATTATAATAATCTTTTGATAAGATTCCTTTGTTCATTAAAGATTTTTCAACAGCACGGTCTGTTAACCAATCACAATAGTTAACGGCTTGTAACCAAGAAATACCAACTACTGGATAATAGCTGAATTCTGGCGAAAATAAATAATTTTCTGTAGAGAAATCATCACGAGATAATTGATTGTTAAAAACCGTTTCATCTGGTAATGCTCCATTATAAATATCCTTGTATTGCGTGTCTTCTGGAGGGAAAACAACTTTCAACCAAGTTAAGTATTCTTTGTATTCGTAGTTTGTAACCTCAGTTTCACCAATGAAGAAAGATTTTACTTGCATACGAACAGGAGAATTATTCCAATCGTGTAACACGTCATCTTTCGTAATTCCCATCGTAAAAGATCCACCTTCGATGAAAACCATTCCAGGCCATGCTTTGATGTTTTCTTTCTTTTTACCTGAAAAAAACCAACCTTTACTATCGTTTGGTTTCCATCCTGTACGACTTGTGAAATTTTTTGTTCCACCTCCTTTTTTCTTTCCTGAACTGCTTGCACAACCCATGAATACACTCATAGTAACAGCTGCAAGGGCAAGAGAAAAAATACGTCCTTTATTCATTTTCATAGAATATTTCTGGTTTTCGAAAATTAAATTTAATGCAAATAAAAGCATTTGACATTAATCTTACAACGAAAAAATGCTTTATTTCTTGTATCAAACGTAAGAATTATTTTTTTATTTTACGATTGAAAATATATTTGTCAAAATAGCGTTATTCAGACATGAAGAAATATTTTATTTTAGTTGCAACTTTGCTTCAATTTCCTCAATTATTTAGTCAAAATTACAAAATAAATTGGGAGAATAATCAAACAATTTCTTTAACGAATGGAAATACGGTAAACGTGCCGTTTTTTTCGAATAAAGATAATTATTTTGTTGGAGGATATTTTCTTCCGGAATTTGTTGTTGAGTTAAATTTTACAAATCAAGAAGTTGAATTGTCAAATGTACAATTTAGAGAAGTACAGAATGAATTGGCTGATTTGAATACGTCTTCGATTACAGATAAAATTAATTTTTCTTCATATAATATTATTGATAAAAATGGTCAGCAAAAACTAATTGTTAAAGTTGTACCATTTGTCAAACAAAATGATAAGATTTTAAAAATAGAATCTTTCTCAATCGTTCCAAAAACAACTCAATCTAGACGAAATCTTAATCAACGATTAGTTGATAATTCAACTACAAGTGTCCTAAAATCGGGTGATTGGTACAAAATAAAAGTTTCTAAAGATGGAGTTTTCAAATTAGATAAAAGTTTCTTTACTAAAAACGGAATTCCGACCAATTTTAATCCAAAATCGCTAAAAATCTATGGAAATGGAGAAGGGCGTTTGATGGAGAATTTAACGGAAGATAGAATTGGTGCTCTTAATGAAATTCCAATAAAATTTGTTGGAGGTGAAGACAATTCCTTTGATAATTCGGATTACGTTTTGTTTTATGCAAAAGGTCCGCATCAGTGGTATAGAAATAATACGACAACGTTGAAAGATGCAAAAGTTCGCTATAATTTATATGATGATTTTGCTTACTATTTTATCAGTTTTAATGGTGAAGATGGTAAAAGAGTAGGAGAACAAGCGATTACGACTAGTCCTGTAAAAACTTTTTCTACTTTTGATAATTTACAATTTCATGAAAAAGATTCGATTAACTTAAATGGTCTTGGACAAATTTGGGTTGGAGAAAATATTGGCTTGAAAGATGGTTTTAAGAAAACATTCAAAGCGAATGCTGTAAATGGTGGAGAAGCCTATTTGCGTTATGCGGTGGTTGGAAAAAATGCAAATACTATATCTTATAGTCTTAATGTAAATGGACAAACTTTTACTTATCCTTTAGGAGACTCATTATTTGATAGAAGTGTTCAAGATGAAACAATTTCATTAAGTTCTAATACAATTGATATTGCGGTTTCTTCTAACGGAACCAATCCTTCTGGATTAGTATATTTAGATTATTTACAATTGCGTTTCAAAGATGGTTTAACCTATAACAATGAGCAATTTACTTTTCAGTTTTTAGAAGATATTAATGATGGAAGTGTGAATGCTTTTTCATTGAATAATGCTGCAAATGTTTCTGTTTGGAATGTTTCTGATATTCATTCAATTTCTTCAATTGTTCCGCAAAGTAATTTGTATAAATTTAGTACAAATCATCAGAATCAGTTTGTCGCTTTTAAGGATGAAAATGCTTTTACAGATGCAAAATATGTAGGGAAAGTTACAAATCAAGATATTCGTAGTTTAACTGATATAAATTATATAATTGTCACGCATCCAAAATATTTAGCAGATGCTCAACGATTAGCAGATTTCAGAAAAAATCATGATAAGATAAATGTTGCAGTTGTTACAACGGAACAAGTTTACAACGATTTTTCTTCTGGAAGTCAAGATCCTATTGCGATTCGTGATTTTTTTAAATTCTTAAAAGATGGATCAAGTCCAAATTTAGAATATGGCGTTTTGTTTGGAGCAACAACCTATGATCCGAAAAATAGAGTAAAAGATTTTACAAATTATCTTCCAACTTTTACTGACGAACCTTCTCTTAATATTGATGGTGCGATTGCAACGGATGATTATTTTGCAATGTTAAATGATAATGTGAAAATGTTGAACAATAATGTAGATAATTCAAATAATCAGGATAAGACTTATTTATATGATGCACGTTGGTTAGAAATAGCTGTAGGACGAATTTCTGCTTCTAATTCAACAGAAGCAAAGGTTTTAGTGGACAAAATAATTTCGTATTATGATAAAATTCAAGGAAAAGGGACTTCATATGGAGATTGGCGAACAAAAGTGGCATTTGTGAGTGGTACAGATATTCCCAATAATACTGTAGATAATCCTTTTTTAGATAAAATAGTCGATAAAAAATTTGAAAGTACAGAAAATCAAAATTATATTGTCAATAAAATTTATACTTCAGCACATCAATCCGAAAGTACATCCGCAGGATTACGTTATCCAAGTGTTAATCAAGCTATTATCAATGCGATTGAATTAGGGTCAAATTTTGTTATGTATTACGGTCATGGTGGGCCACGTAGTTGGTCGCAAGAACGTATCATTACAGCGGAAGAATTAACTAACTTATCCAATTTTAATGCAGCCTATTCCCGTTTACCTATCGTTACAACCGTTACATGTGATTTTACAATATGGGATTTACCACAATATAATTCTGCCGGTGAAGCTATGTTAAAAAACCCAAATGGTGGAGCATTAGCAATGATTACAACCAATCGACCAATTAATTCAGGATATGGAAAATATATGAATGATTATATACTTGATGAATTTTTCAAGAAAAAAGATTTAAAAAATCAATCCATCGGTTATGCACTAAATGAATCAAAAAAGAATTATTCACCAAAAGATATTAATAATAAAAGAGTGAGTATCATGGGTGACCCTATGATCTCAATACATTATCCTCAACAACCTATTAGCATTTCAAGTATCAAAAATAAGAAAGATGTTGATATACTAAATGGAGGAACTATGCAATCCTTAGATTTTATTACAATAGTAGGTCAAATTAATGAATCTAATTCTTCAACCATAAAAGACAAAAGTTTTAATGGTAAAATTTCGGTTAGTTTATTCGAGAAAAAGCAAACTAATAAATATTTAGTAGGATGGTCAGATACTTTTGAGACCGAAAATAAAACAATTTATAAAGGGACAGGAAAAGTAGAAAATGGTGAATTTACGATTCAATTTTATGTCCCGAAAGATATCAATTATGAATTAGGTAATCGTAAAATAAAATTTTATGCGTGGGATGAAAAAGATGGTAAAGATGCTTCTGGGGTAGAGTCAGTTAAATTAGAAGGAATTAATGAAGAAGGATTAAATGATGATGAGCGTCCGCAAGGAAAATTATATATGAATAATCTTCATTTTGCGAATGGAGGAATTACAGATCGTTCGCCTTATTTGGTTGGTTGTTTAACAGATAATTCAGGTATTAATGCAACAGGATCAAGTATTGGGCACGATATTGTGGCAACGCTTGATGGAAAAGTACAAGATGCTTATGTGTTGAATGAATATTATGATGGAGGTGATGCAAATCCTTGTGTCAATAAGAATTTCGAAGATTACCAGAAAGGACAAGTAATGTATCAATTAAAAAATCTTGAACTTGGTCAACATACTGTGAATTTAAAATTTTGGGATATCAACAATAATTCGAATACTGCAACGTTAGACTTTGTAGTAATGGAAAATGGGACAGGACAATTGCATATTGATAAATTGCTAAATTGGCCAAATCCATTTACTAAGAATACATTTTTCCATTTTGAGCATAATTGTGATTCTGAGTTAGATGTAATGGTTCAGATATTTACAATTTCAGGAAAATTAGTCAAAACAATCCGAAAAACTGTTTCGGCAGAACCTTTTAGAGAAGGATATCGAACAGGTAAATATGCGATAGAATGGGATGGTTTGGACGATTTTGGCGATAAAATAGGAAAAGGTGTTTATATTTACAAGGTCAATGTGAAAGGTGTTGATGATACGGTTTGTAAAGGATCAGCCGCAGCAGTTGAAAAACTTGTCATATTAAAATAATAAACAAAAAGAAAAAATATAATCAATAATATAACGAATGAAAAAAATTACAGCAAGTTTATTGATTTTAGCATCAGGATTTACTTTTGCTCAAGATACAGGAGGAAATGATACTGGGAACGATTATACAAAATCTAATCCAATTTTAACTGGAGCTCCATTTTTAAGAATTTCTCCAGATGCACGTGCAGGTGGTTTAGGAGATCAAGGTGTGGCAACATCGACAGATAATTATTCACAATACTGGAATGCTGCAAAATATGCCTTTGCACCAGATTATTCAGGAGTAGCATTTACTTATACGCCATATATGGGATCTTTGGTGAATGATGTTTTCTTATTAAATGCAACTTATTATACTTTCTTAGGACAAGATGAGCGTAGTACATTAGGAGCAAGTATCTATTATTTCAATATGGGAGAAATAGAACTTAATCAATTGCAAGGAACTGATATTGTTTCGATGGGAAAAGCAAAGCCAAATGAATTCTCAATCGATTTATCATATGGTTTACGTTTAACAGATAATTACTCGATGGCGGTAACTGGTCGTTTCATTCGTTCCGATTTATTCAATGGAGTAAGCGATGGTACAGTTCAGCCAGCAAATACATTTGCAGTTGATTTAGCAGGTTATTATCAATCAGAAACAATGGATACCAACAATTTTGAAGGAAAATTACGTGGAGGTTTCCAAATCTCTAATATTGGTCCAAAATTAGATTATTCAAACTCAGAAGATAATGCATCTTATTTACCTACAACATTACGTTTAGGTGTTGGATATGATTTCAAATTTGATGATTACAATAAAGTAGGAATTACAACAGAATTTTCTAAATTATTAGTTCCAACTCCAACATATGAGAAAGATGAAAATGGAAATCCAATTCCTGGTACAGGATATATTCCTAATAAAGGAGTAATGTCTGGAATTTTTAGTTCATTTGGAGATGCTCCTGGAGGAGGAAAAGAGGAGTTAAAAGAAATTATGTATTCTGTAGGTGCAGAGTATTCTTATAATGATGCTTTGTTTATTCGTGCTGGTTATTTCCACGAAAGCCCAATGAAAGGAGATCGTCAACATTTGACATTAGGTTTAGGACTAAAATACAATGCGTTTGCATTTAATGCATCTTACTTAATTCCAATGTCTGATACAAACAATGCTTTAGAAAACACATTACGTTTCGGTATTGCTTGGAATTTTGGTGGAGAAACACAAAATAATTACGATTACTAGAAATCGTTAAGATTAAGTTATAATTGGCTAACCTTTTGGTTAGCCTTTTTTTATTTATTAACTTAAATCAAGTTTTAAATTAATAGTTAAAACTAATTTTACATCAATTAAAAAACTAAACTAATTATGTCTAACGTTGGATTAATTTTAGAAGAAAAAGCTGCTGATATAGGAAATTTTTTGGTAGGTAGATTGTTACCATTTCGTCAAAAAAGACATGTCGGACCATTTGTATTTATCGATCATATGGGACCAACAAAAATGAAAGATTATCAAAATCTTGATGTTGGACCGCACCCACATATTGGTTTATCAACTTTGACTTATTTATTTGAAGGTGCGATTATGCATCGCGATAGTTTGGGAACTGAATTAGAAATTCAGCCAGGAGCTGTGAATTGGATGACTGCAGGTAGGGGTGTTGTGCATTCTGAGCGAACTCCCGAATATTTACGTACAACTGAAAAAACATTACATGGTTTACAAATTTGGGTGGCTTTGCCAAAAGAATTAGAAAATATGGAGCCAAGTTTTGTTCACGTTGAAGCAGATAAATTACCAAATTGGTCAGACGAAAATGCAGATTATAAATTGATTGCTGGTAAGTTTGGTGAACATACTTCTGGCGTACCTGTTTATTCTCCTTTATATTTTATTGAGATTAAAGCTAAAAATGATTTCAAAGTTTCATTAGGAAAAGATTTGTATGGAGAATCTGCTTTGTATGTATTAGAAGGTTCTATCAAAGATGGAGGAGAGACTTACGGCACAAAACAATTATTAGTAGCGAAAGAAGCTACGTTATGTGAATTCGAAATTGCGGCTGGTTCTACCGTTTATATTTTTGGAGGTGAAGAATTACCAGAAGAACATTTTATCTTTTGGAATTTTGTAAGTTCTTCAAGAGAAACGATTGAAACGGCGAAGGAAAATTGGATTAATCATCGTTTTCCTAAAGTTCCTGGTGATGACGATTATGTTCCAATTCCGCTAGCGCAACAAAAATCTAAAGTAAAAGAAAACGAAAAATAAATTGATAATGAGTGATATTAATGTAACGTCAACTTCGACGGATAAAAACTATATTTCGAATATTAAAACAGGAAAACATGAGTTTAATGTAGATGAACCTTTAGATAAAGGAGGTTTAGATACAGCTCCAAAACCAAGCGAATTATTGGGAGCTGCGTTAGCTTCTTGTACTTCGATTACTTTGCAAATGTATATGAATCACAAAGAATTTACTTACAAAAAAGTTGAGGTCGATATCAATTTTGATATGATTACAACTGAGCCAATTACTTTTCAACGTCATGTTATCATAGAAGGCGATTTCGATGAAAAGCAACGAACAAGATTATTGAAAGTTGCAAATTCTTGTCCTGTACACAAAGTGCTAGAAAAAGGTCACGAGATAGAAACAACGATAGAGTTTATTTAATAAAAAAATCCACTTCATTTGAAGTGGATTTTTTTATCTTAATATTTTATCTAGCTAATCCTGGTTGGATATCCCGAAATTCCTTCGATTACAATTTTCGGATTACGTTTCAATAAAACAATTAATTGTCTTAATTTTTCTGCATTATAATCTTCATTAAACATATCATCGTGCATTAAAATTACCAAATGGTTTTTTTCGAATGTTTTATTTTGATCCAAACGATGTACAATTCCTTCGTAAATTTTTTCAGGCGAAGAAAGTTGATGATTTGCAGATTTTTTTCCACTTCTTTCCCATTCATAATCCCAACCGTAAATATAATATTGATTTTTAGCCAATAAGTCAGCTGCAGGAATTGCATTTTTTACTGGATCGTCTTTTTTACGTTTGTTCAAACGCCATGTGTTACGCGCAGGCAAACGCACCCAACGAGAATGTATATCTAATACCACCTCATTTTTGCGAATATCTTCGTAAACATTTTCTGGAACACTGTAAAAAGCTTTGTATTTGTTGCGAGCATGCGAAAAAGTATGGTTAGCAATTTCTACATTTGGATTAGCTTTATAATCTTCTACATGTTGTTTCAAATCTTTTGTAAAAGCATTAAAACCAACTAAGAAAACCGTTCCTTTTACATTTTCTTCGGTTAATATTTTATTGATATTTTTGCTTCCTTTATAAGGACCATCATCAAAAGTTAGGTAAACATATTGTTTTGTCGAATCAATAGGATTTTGCTTTTCTTCTTTTGCAATAGTATCTAATTGCAAAGCTGATGAGTCAATTTTTACTGTATAAATAGAATCAACATCATTCTGCAAAATTTCTTTTGGCTCAGAAGAAGTTGTTGTTTGATTTTGAACTGGATTATTTTCGTTTTTACAAGAAAAAACAAAAAGTAAAGTTCCAATTGCTAGAAAGCTTTTTAGATGTTTGTTGATAGTGAACATTGATTGTTTAGGTTTTGTGCGAAATTAATAATTTAATCTGATTTGAAATGTTAAATGATTGATGTTATTTATCAGATTATTAAGTATTTACGGTTTTTAATTGTTGTAAATATTGCTTAATAACTTGAATTACACCATCTTCATCGTTAGAAGGTGCTTTAAAATTTGCAACTTCTTTTACATTTGGATGAGCATTTTCCATTGCAAAACTATATTTAGCCAAATTTAGCATCTCTAAATCATTCATAAAATCCCCAAAAACAATGATTTCTTCAGAAGAAATATCCAATTTATTCATCAAAGCTTGTAATGCAACTCCTTTGTTCGATTTTTTGTTCATTACATCTAACCAAACTTCGCCAGAAACTACAACTTTTAATCCATATTTTTCAAAATCAACTAATTTTGGAAATACATTAAATTCTGTTCCATCAGCATGATTTACTGCAATTTTAATGAATTGTTCGTTTTTGATTTTAGTTAAATCATCAACCCAAATATTTTTGTCGTAATAATTCTTAAAATATTCTAAAAAAGTCTCATCTTTCGATTCTACATAAGCGGCATTTTTACCAGCCAAAACAATATTTGCACCTTCTATTTTACGTACTTCTTCTACGATTTCTTTTACAACAGACCAATCCAATTCGTCAACAAAAATTTCTTCACCTTTATAGGTCACATAGGTTCCGTTTTCAGCAATAATTGCCAATTCATCTTTTATATTTTCAAAATAAGAAATGATACTATAATATTGACGACCACTTGCAGGCACAAATGTGATGTTGTTTTCTTTTAATTCTTCGTAAATTTTATTGAATTCTGGACTTAATGAATGATCAGAACGCAACAAAGTTCCGTCCATATCTGTCACGATTAATTTTATATTTTGCATTGATTTTTTCTTAAATAAAAAAAGGCCTCATAATTGAGACCTTAAAGTTAGTTATAAATTTTTGTTTTGTTCTTCTGCGTCGCCAACCATATTTCGGACAATTCCTGGATTCGAATGCTTTTTCTTCATTTTCAAATTCAAGAATTCGACTAAAACAGAGAATCCCATTGCAAAATAAATGTATCCTTTCGAAATGTGTTGATCAAATCCTTCTGCTAATAACGAAACACCGATTAATAATAAGAATGATAAAGCCAACATTTTAACCGTTGGATGATCGTTCACAAATTTAGAAACCGCACTTGCTGAAAGCATCATAACAGCAACCGCAATAATCACAGCCGCAATCATAACTTCGATATGTTCTGCCATACCAACTGCTGTAATCACAGAATCTAATGAGAAAACAATGTCTAAAATTAAGATTTGTACAATAGTTCCTGCAAAAGAATGTACTTTCACTTTTCCTTCAGTTTCTTCAACACCTTCTATTTTGTGGTGAATTTCTACAGTAGACTTATAAATCAAGAATAATCCTCCGATTAATAAAATCAAATCTCGACCAGAGATAGCTAATTTTTCTAACCATTCGGTTGAAGTAATGCCAATCCATTCGCCGATATTGAATAGAGGAGTGGTAAGACTCATCACCCAGCTTAACGAGAATAAAAGGATTACACGTGTAAACATGGCTAAAAATAAACCAAGCTGTTGTGCTTTCTTTTGCTGATGTGCAGGTAATTTTCCTGACAAAATAGAGATAAAAACAATATTATCAATCCCTAAAACGATTTCTAACATTGTTAATGTAAATAATGCAACTAATGCATCTGGTTGTAAAAAAATACTAAAATCCATCGATTAATTTTGAAGTTTCGAAAATACAACGAAGAATAAGAATTAAAGTTTGAGTAATAATTATTTGATGTTAATTTAACATTAAAACATATACAAAATTATTTACAGATTAAATCAATTAAATCAATTAAATCAATTAAATCAATTAAATCAATTAAATCGTTTTAGCAATATAGAATTAAACTCTACTTTTGCGAAAAAGGCTTAGAATGATTTCAAAAGTTCAACTTCGGTTGCAGTTTCTCGTACTTCTTTGGGGATTTACAGGAGTTTTCGGAAAATTAGTCACAATGAGTGCGTTGCCAATGGTTTGGTATCGTGTTCTTATTGGGGCAATTGCTGTTTTTATCTATATGAAATTCAGAAAAATGGATTTCAAAGTGACCAAAAACGAATTATTGAGATTACTTGCTATTGGTGGAATTGTAGGAATACATTGGTTTACATTTTATTTGTCAATCAAACTTTCTAATATTTCAATTGCGTTGAGTACGTTGTCGATGGGCGCGCTTTTTAGTGCGATTTTAGAACCTATTTTTTTTAAGCGAAGAATTAATCTGCTCGAAATAATTCTTGCCATAATTGTTTCTGCTTGTGTAGCTGTTATTTTTAATGCATCGCCAGAAGATTATAAATTAGGAATTATTATCGGTATTTTGTGTAGTTTTTTATCGGCATTATTTGCAGTTCTTAATTCGAGATTACCAAAATCAATCAAACCAACTAAAGTTACTTTATACGAAATGATTGGTGGAGTGATCGCACTTTCGGTGGTAATGATTCTTTTTCAGCCAGAAGCTATTTCTGAAGTTGTAAATATAAGTTGGTCAAACTTAGGGTGGTTGACGTTGCTTGGTGTTATTTTTACAGCTTTTGCACAAATAGAATCAGTTGATTTGCTGAAACATGTAAGTGCTTTTACGTTGATGTTGAACGTAAATTTAGAACCAGTTTATGGCATCATTTTGGCAAGTATTATTTTTGGAGATTCAGAACATATGAATCCTATATTTTACATTGCTACAGGGGTAATGGTACTTTCTATCATTATGAACGGAATATTAAAAACAAGATTTTCTAAATAATTTATTGTCAAAAAGACGCATTTGTTTTAAAGAATGCTTATCATTTAATATCTTTGCTTCAATTGAAAAGTAAACCATAATCACATGATACACTCTATTATTACAGGTGTTGGGCATTATGTTCCCGAAAGAGTTGTTACAAACTTTGATTTAGCTGAGGTGATGGACACCAATGACGAATGGATTCAGGAACGTACAGGGATTGTCGAAAGAAGACATATCGAGCCAGGTTCTAAGATTTCGTCTACAGATTTGGGTGTTATTGCGGCTAAAAATGCGTTAGAAGATGCAGGAATCACTGCTCAAGATATCGATTTTATCTTATTTGCGACTTTATCTCCCGATTACTATTTCCCTGGAAATGGTGTGTTGGTACAAAAGGAGTTAGGTTGTCGTACGATTGGGGCAATGGATATTCGTAATCAATGTTCTGGTTTTGTGTATGCGTTATCAACTGCTGATGCTTTTATTAAGGCTGGAGTTTACAAAAATATTTTGGTGATTGGAGCAGAAGTTCATTCATTCGGATTGGATATGTCGGATGAAGGTCGTGGTGTTTCAGTAATTTTTGGAGATGGAGCAGGAGCGGTAATTGTTTCGGCATCGGAAGAAGAAGGACGTGGAATTTTATCGACTAATTTACATTCTGAAGGGGAATTTGCCGAAGAATTAGCAGTTACTTTCCCAGGAACAAAAACAGGCTGGTCAGACGAATTATTGAAAGAAGGAAACACTTTAACTAAAAAAGAAATTTATCCATATATGAATGGAAACTATGTTTTCAAACATGCGGTAACTCGTTTTCCTGAATCAATTATCGAAGCTTTATCGGCTGCGAATAAAAAGCCTGAAGATTTAGATTTATTTATTCCACATCAAGCGAATTTGCGTATTTCTCAATTTGTACAAAAACAATTGGGATTACCAGATGAGAAAGTCTACAACAACATTATGCGTTACGGAAATACAACGGCAGCGTCTATTCCAATTGCATTGAGTGAAGCAAAACAAGAGGGTAAAATCAAAAAAGGAGACTTAGTAATGATGACTGCTTTTGGAGCTGGATTTACATGGGGATCTGTTTTGATGAACTGGTAAGTATAAGTTAGACTTTAGATCTACGAATTTAGAATATATGAAAAACCCTTCACTGAAAAGTGAAGGGTTTTTTGGTTATATTCATAAAGTTAGCAACA
>NZ_DLJI01000057.1:33019-55381 GCF_002484185.1 Empedobacter sp. UBA7620
AAACCTCTATTCATCATAGGTTGGTAAGATTCGTGTTTTTGGTTGATTTTTAGCTTGTTCGACCATCGTTCGACCATTGTTCGACGAATCTTCGGAAAAACGGCATTCTCGTCGAAGAAAACACGAACGAAAGTGGGTGGTAATTTGTAGAATTGTAGTTATTACAATAATGGGTATTGATTGTTTTTATTGGTATATTTGATTGTTAACTATAGTTTTATGAAAGAATGTAGAGGGAATTATGAAACTTTTTTGGTTGAATCTATTTCAAAAGTAGAATGGAAAGAATGTATAAAGTAAAATATGAACCAAAATATAATTGATAAATATCAAATAAGATTCGAAAATAAAGTTTTCGATTTTGAAACAGGTAAAGAAATTTATAAATCGATAAGTACCAATAATGGAGAGTTAACCACTTTTTTAAATGACTGGACGGCTCCAAAAATTAATGAATTACTATTACTAGATTTTGATGAAGCGATGGCTAATCCAGGTGAAAAAATAATAAATGGTAGTGAAACAATAAATATTCATATATATAATAATGTTGTAGAATTTTATAATTCAGATTATGATTTTGTTTCGGAGTTGCCTACCCAAGATTTCAAAGAAATCGTGATTGGTTGGAGAGATTTTTTACTTACGCCACCACTAAATGGCACTAAAATGTCTTAGCATTATGAATAAAAATAGTCATTTTATAGCAAGATAATTATGATAAAAATAGATTTATATACAAAATATTATTTAGGTGAATTGGAAACAACACTAATAGAAAAAAATAGTTCAAATCAAATATTATTTGAAGTTATCTTATATGATTATCATTTTAATAAAATACTCTCACTAATACCTTTAGGACAATATGATTCAGATAGTGTTATGTATAATTATTTCAATAAAAGTGGATGGTATGATAAAAATTGGGAATGTGAGAGGGTACAAGAATTTTTAGATCAACTTAATACTATTAGTAATTTAGTTTCAAATGATTTTTTAGAATCATTTAATGCAGTAAAAAAAATTTGCGAATCTGTAATTAGTCACAATAATCGTCTTTATATTGAATTGTTGTAGTAATCCATAAGAGGCTGTCTTAAAAGACAGTCTCTTATGGATTATAAGTAACACCAAACTTTTTGATAATTTTATAGCTGATTCAGATTGGTTTAAATGAATTTCATCCATGTACTTTGGAGCTCAATAACTTGCTCCACTTGAAGATAAAGAAGGGTATTTACCTCTCGGTAGTTTACAACAACCTTCTAAATCAAATGAAAAATAAACTAATTTAGATGAGATAGTAGAGTATTATATATAATTTATTAAAATTATAAACATGGATAATTTATTTTTAGAAAAATTAAATGATTTTAAAAAAGAAACAGTTTTTGAAAATGAAAAATCTGTTGCTAACATACTTTTATTTAAACATTATTTGCAAACAATGTATAAATGGTATTTAGAACTTTCATTAGAATGGGACTATAAAATAACTAAAAGAAAAGAAGGTCATAATCTTATTGAAATCATAAAACCTGGATTATCAAACAAAATGATTGATATTGATTTTTTTAGAGTTAATTTACTGAATGATACTAGTTTTAATACCAACAAGTATAGGGGATTTGATTACTTATTTGTTTATTTATTTATCTATTGGGATATTTTTGAAAATGAATATTTTTCTCAATATAAACATTTGCCAAATCCTTATTTATCAGTTATAAAGATTTTGCTAAGAGGGGGGCATATTTTTCATAACAATACATATTATAATGTTTCTGATATTGATATTCAGAAAAGTCCTAACACATTAAATTTTATTTTACCATCATTAGATGATGATTTCTTAGATTATATCGATTCAAAATGTAAGTTAGTTGGTAGCGATGGTATTCCTAACCAAGAAAGAGTAAACGAACTTTGGGAAGAGTTTCAACAAATAAAATAAGAATAATAAACCTCAGATTCTTTCTGAGGTTTTTGTTTTTTTTTAAAAAAAACTACAACTATGTCTAAAGCAGTATATTACGGAATGCAATTTAATGTTATTAATGATAGTGGAAATAAAAAAAATCCAATTATTATTAATATAGATAAATCGGAAATAGCTCAGAATCTAAAGGAATATATTGAATTTTTAGGACCAGAATTAGTGGATAAAATGATATATGATATTAATCCTGATTATGTTATGAATAATGTTGTAACTAACTATGTTGTTCAAGGAAGTGCAGAAGAAATAATAGTAATTAGTTCTCCTCCATCAAAAGTTGCATTTCATGATACTAATGGTGGGGTTATAAATATTCCTCTATTAGATTTTATTGACATTTTAATAGAATGGAAAAACTTCTTGAATTCATTACCGTATAAACATACTTTATCAGATCGGTAAAAATTTATAAGTCTTTTTTAAAAAAATTAAGAACTTAAAACTATAATAATTGTATCCATACTATTCGTAATTTCCTAACAAAATTCATTACAATTTTATAACGAAAATCTATTCGATATTGGTTATATTTGTAGAGTTTAAATTAATTATAATAATAAATCAAAATAAAACTATATGAGTTCTTATGATGTAGCCGTAATTGGTGCTGGACCTGGAGGATATGTTGCAGCTATTCGCGCAGCGCAATTAGGATTTAAAACAGCAATTATCGAGAAAGAAAGTTTAGGAGGTACATGTCTTAATGTAGGATGTATTCCATCAAAAGCTTTATTAGATTCTTCTCACCACTATTACGATGCTGTAAATCACTTTAAAGAGCACGGAATCGAAATCGATGCTCCAAAAGTAAACTTCACTCAAATGATTGCTCGAAAAGCAGGTGTTGTAGATACTAACGTAGCTGGTATCAAATACTTGATGAGTAAAAATAATATTGATGTTTTAGAAGGTACTGGTGCTTTTAAAGATGCAACTCATATCGTTGTAACAGCTAAAGATGGCTCTACTCAAGAGATTGAAGCTAAAAATACAATTATTGCAACTGGATCAGTTTCATCTGAATTACCATTTGCACCAACAGATAAAACTCGTATCATCACTTCTACAGAAGCATTAGCTTTATCTGAAGTTCCAAAACACTTAATCGTTATCGGTGGTGGTGTTATCGGATTAGAGTTAGGATCTGTTTACTTACGTTTGGGTTCTCAAGTAACTGTTGTAGAATATGCAGACCGTGTTATTCCAGGAATGGATGGTGCTTTGTCTAAAGAGTTGACAAAAGTATTGAAAAAACAAGGAATGAAATTCCACACTTCAACTGGTGTAACTTCTGTTGTAAATAACGGAAATGATGTTACATTAAAAGCAACTTCTAAAAAAGGAGAAGAAATCGAAATTAACGGAGATTACGCTTTAGTAGCTGTTGGTCGTCGTGCTTTCACAGGATCTTTAGGTTTAGAAAACGTAGGAGTAGAGGTTGACGAAAGAGGTCGTATCAAAACAAACGATCACTTACAAACTAATGTTTCTAACATTTATGCGATTGGTGACGTTGTTGCTGGTGCAATGTTAGCACATAAAGCAGAAGAAGAAGGTGTTTTAGTTGCTGAGCAATTAGCAGGTCAAAAACCTCATATCAACTATAACTTAATTCCTGGTGTTGTTTATACTTGGCCAGAAGTTGCAGGAGTTGGTAAAACAGAAGAGCAATTAAAAGAAGAAGGAGTAGAGTACAAAGTTGGTTCTTTCCCTTTCAAAGCTTTAGGACGTGCTCGTGCATCTATGGATACAGACGGTTTTGCTAAAATTTTAGCTGATAAAAACACAGACGAAATCTTAGGAATGCATATTATTGGTGCTCGTGCTGCTGATTTAATTGCAGAAGGAGTTGTAGCAATGGAATTCCGTGCATCTGCAGAAGATTTAACAAGAATGTCTCATGCTCACCCAACATTCTCAGAAGCGATCAAAGAAGCTGCTTTAGCTGCTACAGACAATCGTCCAATTCACGCTTAATCAAATAGATTTAAGATAAATTCCTAAAAAGCTGTTCGTAAGAGCAGCTTTTTTTATAATTTTAAACTTTATAAACATCAAGAATGGAAAATATCACGACTTTATTCAAAGAAAATTGGGACACAATATTAATTACTGTTATATCAGTGATAACATTTTATTTTGTATTTAAATCGAAAGAACGAAAGAGAAGAAATTAATTTTCCTTAAAGTAAACTGGGTTTGGGTAAAGAAATTCATAATTAAATTCATCTTGTATTTTTTGACTTGAAATTATTTTTCCTTCTCGATTTGTAGCGGAAATAATTTCCTTGTTTAATTGATATTCTAACACTTCTTCTTTGGTAGGATGTTTTGGTGCAACAACATTATAAATTGATGAATTTTTATTTGAATTAATCAAGTTCTCAATCACTTGACAAATATCTAGATAATGTATATGATTCACCATTTGAGATAGATTTTGACTATATAAATCTATATATTTAGAAAGAAATCTATCGTCTCCCATTAATCCACCTAAGCGTAAAATAATCAATTGATTGAACTTTTCTTTTAATTGATTTTCAATTGAATAATAAGGGTTGTTTAAATAAAAAGTTTCAATTGAATTTTCAGAAATAATTTCATTATTTTCAGGATAAATAGCTGTTGAACTAAGTAAAATAAGTTGATTGTTATAATCATCTAAAAAGTCAATTAAATGCTGAAACCGTTTTTGTAAATCTTCTAAATTATTTCTTCTTCCAAATGGAATTGTCACAATAACAAAATCATGATTGTGTTTAATTTTTTCAGATTTGTAATGATCAAAATCGATTGAAAAACAATTTTCTGCATCCGAAATTCGTTTCGTAGTTTCAATCAAAAATTGCTTTTCTAAATACTTTTCTAATCTTGATCCCAACCAACCTTTTCCAATAATCAATCCTTTTTTCATTCAATTTTATTAAGCAATAAATATAATACTGTTCTATTTTCTAACCGAAAATAACTTTCTATTTTTGCCAAATGTTAGAAATTCTTTATCAAGACGAATATATTATTGCCATTAACAAACCAAGTGGATTGTTGGTTCACAAATCTTTTTATGCGCGTGATGCGTCTGTTTTTGCGGTTCAGGAATTACGCAATCAAATTGGTGGACAACATGTTTATCCTATTCATCGTTTGGATCGTAAAACGTCAGGAGTTTTGCTCTTTGCTTTAGATAAAGAAAGTTTAAAAATTATGAATGATCGTTTTGCAACACGCGAAGTTGAGAAAAAATACTTGGCTATTTTGCGTGGTTGGTCGCCAGAAGAAATGACGATAGACTATGATTTGACGAATGATGATGGTGTAAAGCAAAATGCAATTACCTATTTTCATCGTTTACAAACGGCAGAAATTGATTTAGAATATAACAATCATCCGACTTCACGTTATTGTTTGGTAGAAGCAATTCCCGAAACTGGTCGTATGCATCAGTTGCGCAAGCATTTTCGTCATATTTTTCATCCAATTTTGGGAAGTCGTCCGCATGGATGTAACAAGCAAAATAAATTGTGGTTAGAGAATTTTGGATTGAAAGGAATGATGCTTCACGCGCATGAACTAGTGTTTAATCATCCAATTACAAATGAACAACTTGTTTTGAATGCAAAGGTAAATGAAGAATTTTCTAAAGTTGGAGATATTCTTGGGTTAGATTTAGAAAAATATAAATAATCTTAATTAATATTTCTCAATTTATCATTTATATTAAATTTATAATTCAGAACGTTAAATAATTGAAATTGAGAATAATGTTTCATAAATTAGTAGAACCAAATATTCTTGCTTATGAAACATTATTTTTACTCATTTTTTACTTTATTTCTTTTATTTAATTGTTCAGAAAATAAACCTGAAATTAAAAAGCTCACTCAACAAGAATTAACAGAAACAACAGAATTTAAAGAAGCTTCACCCGAAAAAAAACAATTATTTTCTGAACTTACAGCTTTTCAGAAAGATTTACAAAGTAAGCAAGCTCAGAAAATTCCAGATTATTTGGATTGTCCAAAACGTATCGAAGAATTGGATTTGAATACTAAAAATACAGCGATTCGTACTGATGTTGAGGCAAATTCATTTCGATTATCGACAAATTTAGTTACAGATAATTTTGATTTGATTTACAATGAATTAGATTTGAATATTATTAATGAAGCAATAAAATCTATTCCAGAAACGGATTTATTGGCAAATGATAATGTATCGACAAATGTAAAAATTGGTGAATGCGATTATCATACTTCAATTTTGATGAAAAACAAAGAAGTCGAATTTAATATTAAATCTTCGACACCAAAAAATGAATGTAAAAAAGATCAAAAATGGAAATTTGTTTCGAATGGAGAAATTCTTGTTTTAGATCATCGAAAAATGTTATAATAATAAAAAAAGAAGTTCAAATTTGAACTTCTTTTTTTATATTTTTAATGTGAATGCACATGCATAGAAACCGTGAGATAAGCGAGAATAAATCCAACCAAAATAGAACCGAATTTTTTCAGATTAAATTTGTGTCCTTCATTACTTTCAAATAAGATTACTGTAGAGATGTGTAAAAATATTCCTGAAACAATTGCACTCATTTCTAATGAATAGTTAGAAATAATAGTATGTTTTCCTAAGAAATAACCAAATGGAGCTGCTAAAGCAAATAAAGCCATAAATAGAAAACGTTTTGCGTTAGATTCTGTATGTTGACATAATGCGCTAAACAAAATCATTGAAACTGGAATATTATGAACAAAAATTGCCCACATAAAATTGTGAGATTCTGCATTTGCAACAGGAATTCCTTCGATAATTGAATGCAAAAACAATCCGCCAAAAATTCCGAAAGGAAATTGCTCTTTTTTGTGCAAATGAATATGTCCGTGCTCAACGCCTTTACTGATCGTTTCTAAAATAAATTGCACAACAACACCTAATAGAACAAACAATCCAATAGAATGATGGCTATGATTTTCGGATGGATGTCCATAGACTTGTGGCAAAATTTCTAAAACGGTCATCGCCAAAAAATACGCACCACTAAAGGTTAGTAGCAGTTTTGAGTTGTGTTTATTTTTGAGTAATATTCGAGAAAATAAAACTCCAATTAACACACTTGAAATTAAGATTAGACTTTCTTTCATTTGTTTAAAACTAGAATTAATCGGTCAGAAGTTTGTTCATCAAAAGCATCAAGATTATAATTTCCGAATACTTTATCTAAAATAAAACCTTCCGTTTCGTATATTTTTTTGAAATCGTTGAAATAAATTAAACGAACAAACTCTTCAAAATGAAATATTTCGCCTTTATCTGTGAAATCAATTTCTTTTTTGATAAAACCATTTTCGACAGATTTTGTGATTTTGAATAAAATTCCATCAATCAGCTTTTCCTCATAAGGAATCATTGTCGAAACTACTTTTTCTGCATTCAGATAATCTAAAACAAAGATTCCATGTGATTTTATTTGTTGTTTTACAGCTTCAAAAACTTTAAAATTATCTTCATAATTTTCAAAATAACCAAAACTTGTAAAAAGATTGAAAACCGCGTCAAATTCGTTTGGATGATAAACTTCGCGCATATCATGTTTTTCAAATTTTAAATATTCATTTTCAAATTGTTTAGCGTACTTGATACTTTCTTCAGATAAATCGATTCCCAAAACATCAAAACCTAATTTATTTAATGTAATAGCGTGTCGTCCCTTTCCACAAGCTAAATCTAACACTTTTGCGTGCTGTGGAAGTTGTAAATATTTCGTGATTTTTTGAATAAAATCTTCAGCTTCTGTTAAGCTTCTGTTTTTGTATAAAATATGATAATATGGCGAGTTAAACCATTTCACAAACCATTGTAAATCCATTGTTGTTATTATTGGCAATTTGAGCAAGTTCCTGTGATGACGCAATTGCAATCTTGCATCGAAAATCCTTCGGGTAAATTAATTTTTATTTCTTCTTTTAAGCAAATAAGTTGATTGCAAGTCGTGCAACGAAAATGAAAATGATCGTGGTGATGCTGTGTATGCTCACAACACGTCTTGCACATGGCAAAATAATTTACGCCATCATCTCCCACAACTTTATGCATCATTCCGTCTTCGCAAAAATTATTCAGAATACGATAAATCGTTGCTCTGTCCATTTTTCCTTGCAATTGCGTTTCAATTTGTTCCTGATTTAATGCAGTCGTACACGAATTGAACAAATCAATAACCGCTTGTTTGGTTGGTGTATTTCGTCTTTTCATTTCTTAATGCAAATATGTTGCAATAATAAGATAATTCTGAGAAATAAAAAAATCCTATTCACTTTCGAATAGGATTTTTTTGTCTAGCTGAATTTATTTTCAGTTTCTTATTTTTTTATGTCTGATTCTGAAACGAATTTAGAATGACTTTTTGTTGAAATTAAATTTACTTAGAAATAGCCTCACATTTTTCTTTTAACCAAGTTGTTTCTTTCTCATCTAAGAATGGAGAAATTTTCTCGAAAACAAATTGATGATAATTATTCAACCATGCAATTTCTTCGTTTGTCATTAAATTAACATCAATCAAATTTTTCTCAATTGGGAAAACTGTAATAATCTCAAACTTCAAGAAATCACCAAATTGAGTAGACATCGCTGGTTGAACAATCATTAGATTCTCGATTCTGATTCCGTATTCACCATCGCGATACAAACCAGGTTCGTTAGAAAGCACCATTCCAGCTTTTAGTGGAGTTAAATTCTCTTCTAAACGAATACTTTGTGGCCCTTCGTGTACACATAAGAAATGACCAACTCCGTGTCCAGTTCCGTGCCCATAATTGAAACCGTTTTCCCAAAGCGCTTTACGCGACAAAACATCTAACAAAGAACCACGAGAATTAACAGGAAAAATAGCTTCCGATAAACCAATATTTCCTTTAAGAACTAAGGTGTAATCTGTTTTTTGTTGCGCTGTTGGTTCTCCTAACATCAATGTGCGCGTAATATCTGTTGTTCCTTCCAAAAACTGAGCTCCAGAATCGATTAACAACATTTCTTTTCGACCTAATGTATAAGCAGTTTCAGGCGAAGCAGAGTAGTGGTTCATTGCGCCGTGATCAGCGTATCCACAGATAGTCCCGAAACTTGCACCTTTACAATTTTCCTGTTGCGAACGGAAAAATTTCAATTGCTCATCAATTGTAACTTCATTAATATTATTGTCAATATTTTCTTCTAACCACATGAAGAATTTAGTTAAAGCAACACCATCTTTTACCATTGCATTTCTAAAACCTTCTTGCTCGATTTCATTTTTAACAGATTTCAAGTTTGTTACTGGAGAAGCAATTAAATTAATAGTTGAAGAAGTAGAAATTGCTTCGTATAACGATTGATTAACTCGATTTCCATCTACCAATACATGCGATTTTTCGTTTTGTTTCTTTAAATAATCGTAAACCGCTAAATAAGGTTGAATTGTAATTCCTTCATTTGCTAAAGCAGTTTTTGTTTCTGGAGTTACTTTTGCTTCATCTATAAATAAATACGCATTTTCTGTATCCACAGCGGCATATGAAATTGTCAATGGATTATAGTTAACATCATTTCCACGAATATTAAATAACCACGCAATTTCATCCAACGAATTCATGATATATACATTGGTATTTGCTTTTTTCATCTCATTGCGCACTTCCGAAATTTTTTCTGAAGCAGATTTTCCAGCAAATTTTACATCATAAATATAGAATGGATTCTCTGGTAAAGCAGGACGATCTTGCCAAGCTAAATCAATTAAATCAATATTTTTAACTGAAAGTTGATTGAATGAAAACTCGTTATAATTTTCTGCAAAAGCATTGTGCGCAAACATTTGCGGATTAAGACCAACAACTTCTCCTTCTTTTAATTGAGAAATAATCCATTCGTTGATAGAAGGAGTTTCTGGCATTCTCATTTTCATCAACTCAAAAGTCGTGTCTTTTAATTGATCTTCTGCCTGAATAAAATATCTCGAATCCGTCCAAACAGCCGCTTTTTCTAATGTTACAACTGCAGTTCCAGCCGATCCATTGAAACCTGAAATCCATGTACGCTCTTTCCAACGATTTGGTAAATATTCGCTTCCGTGCGGATCTGTTCCAGGAATAATTGTTGCGCTAACTCCATTTTGTTTCATAACCTCTCTCAAAGCTGAAAGACGATCTGTGATTTTTTCCATTTTATATCGAATTCTAAAAAATTAAACTTTAATAGCCGAAAGGTACGAAGAATGTCGATGAAGGAAAATATAGAAATTAAAAAATATTATTAAGATTATTATCTGGTTTCATCACGATGTTTTTCTGATAAAACAGGTTCTGCAAAAGCAATAAATTCATTTTCTTGTAATTCGATTAATTTATCAAAAACAGATTTATAATTTATTTTTAAAGGAATTTCTAGAACAAAGTATTTTTCATTCAGCGCTTCACTTTCACAATTCAAATTCTTGAAAATATTTCTAATATCATCTCTATTAATTTCATCATTCATTATTATAACTTGAACTGTCGAATTTCCAGAAAATTCAATTACTTTTCTAAAAGTCAAACATTCTTCATCGTTATCATATTCAGCAAATACTATATCGTCACTTGAAAAACATGGACCATAGAACGGAATATTTTCAATTTTATATAATCCTTTTTCTTTGTCTATGGTTTCTGTCCAAAGTGTTTCAACTATTTCTTCTTCTAAAACCTTACTATAATATCGAACCAATATTTTTTCATATTTAGTTTCTTGATCCATGAAATATTTTTTGTTAAGATATAAATTAGTTTAGAATATCGAAAAACAATTATTCCTTTCTCCATTTCCTTTATTTCCCGTACTTTTGTAAAAATTTTATTTCCTTGGAAAATTTCAGAATGATTGCGAAAACCTTTTTTGGTTTCGAAGAAATATTAGCGCAAGAATTAAAAGCGTTGGGTGCGGCAGATGTTAAAATCCAAAACCGAATGGTTGAATTTAATGGCGATTTAGGTTTTATGTACAAAGCAAATTATAGCTTGCGTACAGCACTTCGTATACAGAAGCCAATTCTTTCGTTTTCTGCGAAAAATGATCATCAATTGTACGAGAAATTCAAGAAATTTCATTGGGAAAATTATCTGAATGTTGATCAAACTTTTATGATTGATCCAACTATTCACTCAGATTATTTTACGCATTCGCATTACGCAGCGCTTAAAGTAAAAGATGCTATTGTAGATCGATTCAAAGAAAAAAATGGTCGTCGTCCAAGTATCGATAAAGATTTTCCAGATGTACGTTTTAACTTACATATTTCGCACGATAAAATTACGTTGTCGTTAGATTCTTCTGGAGAATCGTTGCACAAACGTGGTTATAGAGAAGAAACTGGTCCAGCTCCAATTAACGAGGTTTTAGCAGCAGGTTTGTTGTTGCAAGCGGGTTATGATGGAAAAGGAAATTACCTTGATCCGATGTGTGGTTCGGGAACAATGTTGATTGAAGCAGCGATGATTGCGAATAATATTCCGTCGCAAATTCATCGTAAGCATTTTGCTTTTCAGAATTGGCCAGATTATGACGAAACATTGTTCACACAAATTCGTAATACGCGTCTAAATCGAATCAAAGAATCTGAATATAAAATTGTTGGATACGAAATTTCTCCAATGATGGTAAAAATTGCGCAGATGAATATAAAATCTGCTGATTTAGAAGATTTCATCGAAATTCGTCACCAAGATTTCTTTACATCTAAAAAGGAATTATTCCCAGTTTTATTGGTGTTCAATCCTCCTTATGATGAGCGTATTGAAAACAATAACCAAGAATTTTATAAACAAATTGGAGACACGTTAAAATCGAGTTATCCAAATACATTGGCGTGGTTTATCACATCAGATTTACAAGCCAAAAAATATGTCGGTTTACGTCCTTCGAAAAAGGTAAAAGTGTTTAACGGTAAGTTAGAATGCGACTTTTTACAATACGAAATGTACGAAGGAAGTAAAAAAACTAAAAATCAAAATTAAGAGAAGTGAGTCAATTTATAAAAGAAATTTGTCAAGATCAAAAAGTATATCTTTTAACTTCTGAAGAAGGTTTTGCTATTTCGTATTCGGAAGAGTTTGAGTACGAAGATGGCTCTAATTTAGAAGTAATTTGCTTTTGGTCGAATACAGATTTAGCTGAAAAAGCGAAACAAAATCAATGGGCAAATCATAAAATTGATTCGATTGATTTGAATACTTTTTTAGAAGAATGGTTGTTCGGAATGATTGAAGAAGTTTCTTTGGTCGGAATTAATTTTGACGAAACTTCGAAAGGAGAGGAGCAAAGTCCATTGGATACTATTTTGGCAATTGTTCACGAATTGAAACAATCAAAATCAACTTTCAAATTGAATCATTTTAAGAGTTTAGATGAAATTCAGAAAGTGACATTAGAGTTGAAAGAATCATTCAATCAATAATATATTTTGGGAAAAGAAGATTTGCAACTTTCGATAATTATTGCCGTTTACGAACGTCAAGATGAATTGACAGAATTATTGTCAAGTTTAGCGAAACAAACGGATAAGTTATTCGAAATTATTATTGTAGACGATGGTTCTCAAAATAAATTGGATACAGTTTGTGCTAAATTTGAAACTCAATTAGATCTTCATTATTATTACAAAACAAATTCAGGTCCAGGAAAATCGAGAAATTTTGGAATGGAAAAAGCGAATGGAAATTATTTCATTTTCTTAGATTCTGATACGATTATTCCTTCGACTTATATTGAATCGGTTAAAAAAGAATTGACAAACAATTTTGTTGATGCTTTTGGTGGTCCAGATGATGCAGATGATTCGTTTACAGATTTGCAAAAAGCAATTACATTTTCGATGACTTCTTTTTTGACAACAGGAGGAATCAGAGGAGGAAAAAAGCAAATTGGTAAATTTCAGCCGAGAAGTTTTAATATGGGAATTTCTCGTAAAGCGTATGGAAAAACAGGTGGTTTTGCGGATTTACGCGTTGGAGAAGATCCAGATTTATCAATGCGTTTGTGGGAAAATGGTTTTGAAACGAGATTATTTCAAGATTCTAAAGTGATTCATAAACGTAGAACTTCGTTAAAGAAATTTGCGAAACAAGTCTATCAATTTGGAGTTGCGCGCCCAATTCTTAATCAACGTCATCCAAATTATATCAAACCAACTTTTTGGTTTCCGAGTTTATTTTTTATCGGAACTTTAGTTGCGTTTTTATTTTTATTGTTGAGTTTTATTCTTCCGAAACATCAATTTATTTTACAAATTCCGTTTGTTTTGTGGTTAATTTATATGTTTTTGATTTTTATTTTCTCAACTATTCGTTTCAAATCTGCGGTTGTAGGTTTATTATCAATTCAAACAACTTTAATTCAATTTTTCAATTATGGTTATGGATTTTTAGAAAGTCAATTTAAATTGAATATTCTTAAACAAAATCCTAAAAAGGCTTTTCCGAGTCATTATCATATCGATTAAATATAAAAAATAAAGGTCAAGATTTCTCTTGACCTTCTTAATTTCAAAGCATTGCTTTGACATCTAACTTAAAATACTAATAAACTCAAATTTAATATTATTTATCAAACTCTAAGGTGTTTTAACTACTTATATTTTGTAAATCAATTAGTTAAAATAGATTTATTGAACGAATTTTCAGTAGAACATCGTAAGAATTGATTAATTTTCTAAAATAGTTAGTTGTATAGAAATCTATTCTATTTAAGATTATTTAGGTTTAAAAATTTTTATTTTAGCTATTTATACTTGTTCCATTCAATCTTTTCGGTTAGTTCTCTCAAATATTTTGTAATTTTGCAAACTTAAATTAGAGTAATGCGTACAAAATCGACTGGAAAAAAGAAAATTAATGTAATTACGTTAGGATGTTCTAAAAATGTATACGATTCTGAGGTGTTAATGGGACAGCTGAAAGCCAATGGGAAAGAGGTTGTACATGAGCAATCTGGGGAAATTGTGGTGATTAATACTTGTGGTTTCATTGATAATGCAAAAGAGGAAAGTGTTGATACAATTTTAGATTACGTGCAACGTAAGGAAGATGGTTTGGTGGAAAAAGTTTTCGTGACAGGATGTTTGTCAGAGCGATACAAACCAGATTTAATTGAGCAAATTCCAAATGTTGACCAATATTTTGGTACGCGTGAGTTACCATTATTGTTAAAAGCTTTAGGAGCAGATTACAAGCATGAATTAGTTGGAGAACGTTTAACAACAACCCCTCGTCATTATGCTTATCTTAAAATTGCAGAAGGTTGTGATCGTCCTTGTTCTTTTTGTGCAATTCCTTTGATGCGTGGAGGAAATGTTTCTCGTCCAATCGAAGATCTAGTTACAGAAGCTACTAAATTAGCAAAAAATGGAACGAAAGAATTGATTTTGATTGCGCAAGATTTAACGTATTATGGATTAGATATTTATAAAAAACGTGAATTAGCGACTTTATTAAAAGAATTAGTGAAAATTGAAGGAATCGAATGGATTCGTTTGCATTACGCATTTCCAGCAGGTTTCCCACAAGATGTTTTGGATGTAATTCGTGAAGAACCTAAAGTTTGTAATTATATCGATATTCCGTTACAACATATTTCAACGAAATTATTAAAATCAATGCGTCGTGGAACAACACACGAAAAAACGAATGCATTATTAGATGCGATGCGTACAAAAGTTCCTGATATGGCAATTCGTACAACATTGATTTGTGGTTATCCTGGTGAAACAGAAGAAGATTTCCAAGAAATGAAAGCGTGGGTACAAGAGCAAAAATTTGATCGTTTGGGATGTTTTACTTATTCTCACGAAGAAAATACGCATGCCTATAATTTAGAAGATGATGTTCCTGAAGAAGTGAAACAACAACGTGTTGAAGAAATTATGGAAATTCAATCTCAGATTTCGTACGATTTGAATCAAGAAAAAATTGGAAAACAATTCAGAGTAATGATTGATCGCAAAGAAGGTGAGAATTTTATTGGACGTACAGAATATGATTCGCCAGACGTTGATAACGAAGTTTTGATTTCAGCAATTGATACCTATTTACCAGTTGGTGATTTTGTAAATGTAGAAATTATCGAAGCTTACGAATTCGATTTAATTGGAAAAGTAATTGATTAATCAATTTTAGATATAACAAAAAACCACTTCGAAAGAAGTGGTTTTTTTATATTTAATTTTTTGCGTTATTGCGACGTTTTTTCTTTAAACGATTCGTTTGAACTAATTGTTTATGTTTTGGATCTTTTAATTTATCCACTAAAACTTGTAAATGATTTTCTTCTTTTTTTGCCTTTTTAGCCATTTTTCTTGGTTTTAAATTTGATTTAAAATAATCATTATTCCTCAAGTAGTCAAACTTATTTGTTTAATTATAAAATATTTAACGTTTACTTTTTAGGTTTATCACTCATGTAGAAAGTGATTTTTCCGCCATTCACAATATCAAAATGATTCAAATTAAAAGATGAATAAGTTTTTCCATTCAACTCAATTTTCTGGATGTAAACATTCTTCTTCGATTGATTTTTAACGTCAATTTCAAATTGTTTTCCATTTTCCAAATTCAATATAGCATGATCTACTAAAGGACTTCCAATTCCGTAATCAGTCGATCCTTGTTGAACCGGATAAAAACCTAATGCACTAAAAATATACCAAGCACTCATTTGTCCCGTATCATCATTTCCGCCCAAACCATCTGGTGTTGGCTTGTATTGCATATCCAAAATCATTCTGATTTTTTCTTGTGTTTTCCACGCTTGTCCAGCCCAATTATACAAATACGCAACATGGTGTGCCGGCTCATTTCCATGAACATAACCACCAATTATACCTTCACGCGTAATGTCTTCTGTATCCGCAAAATATTCGTCAGGTAAATGCATCGTAAATAATTCGTCCAATTTCGCTCCAAACTTCTTTTTTCCGCCCATAGCTTCAATTAGTCCATTTGGATTTTGAGGAACGAAAAAGCTGAAATTCCACGAATTTCCTTCAATAAAACCTTGTCCATGTGTATTCAACGGATCAAATTCTTTTTTGAAACTTCCATCTGTTAATCGAGGACGCATAAATCCAACCGAAGCATCGTAATTGTTTTTCCAATTCTCAGAACGCTTCATAAATGTTTCATAGACATCCATTCGATTCAATTTTTTAGCAGCTTGAGCAATCGACCAATCATCGAAAGCATATTCTAACGTATTCGAGATTGAAGTTCCATTTTTCTCGGCTGGAATATAACCTTTGTCGATATAATCGCCAATTCCTTCATAATCATGCTTATTTGCTGTGACAATACACGCATCCAAAGCAGCATTTGCATCTCCATTATAAATTCCTTTTACAATTGCATCTGCGATTACTGTAACCGAATGATAACCGCTCATACACCAGTTTTCGTTGGCGTAATGCGACCAAATTGGCAACATTTTGATTGGATTTTGCTCATAATGTTTCATCATCGATTTTACCATATCATTGTTGCGTTTTGGCTGAATGATATTGAACAACGGATGCAGTGCACGATAGGTATCCCAAAGCGAAAAAGTGGTGTAATTTGTAAAATCTTTGGCTTGATAAATTTCTTGATCCAAACCTTTGTATTGCCCATTCACATCCATATAAGTTGTTGGATTGATGAAGGTGTGATACATCGCTGTGTAGAAATTTATTTTATCATTTTCTGACGCTTTGATCTGAATTCGATTCAATTCTTTGTTCCAATTTTTCTTTGCTTCATTGCGCACTTGTTCAAAATTCCAATGTGGAATTTCTGTTGTCAAATTTTCTAACGCATTAGTTTGACTAACTGGAGAAATTGCAAATTTTATTTTTACTTTTTCATCTTTTTCTGTATCAAAGTCAAAATACATTTTAATCTTTTTTCCTTCAATTAAAGGAAAATTCTGCGTTTCGTTCCATTTTCTCCAAAAACCTTTGTAATCAACTTGACCATCTTCATTTTTCTGACCATAATTTTTGAATGGTTTCGAAAAAGTCATCGCAAAATAAACCGTTCTATTTCTAGCCCAACCTCGTGTCTGTCGATAACCAGTAATCAACGTATCATTCACCACGCGAACATATGTCCACGTATTTTTGTCATCGTAATTATAAATTCCAGCATTCAAATCCAAAATAATATGTGAATCAACTGATTTTGGAAATGTATATTGATGAAAACCAACTCGCGTAGAAGCGGTCATTTCTGCCCAAATATTGTAATCATCCAGTTTCACTTTGTAATATCCCGCTTCGGCAGTTTCGTTTTGATGCGAAAATCGAGAACGATAACCACTCTCAGGATTTTGAGCAGTTCCGGGATTCAGTTTTAATTTTCCAACGGTTGGCATAATCAAAAAATCACCCAAATCAGAATGTCCTGTTCCATTAAAATGTGTATGACTAAATCCTGTTATTGTTTTATCTTCAAAACGATAACCCGCACAATAATCATAAACTTTTGGATTGTATTTGTGATTGATAGCATAAGGAATAGAATCCGTTTCAGGACTTAATTGTACAGAGCCAAAAGGAACAGTTGCGCCAGGGAAAGTGTGTCCCATTTTCTCTGTTCCAATCATAGGACTGACGTATTTCACTAAATTCTGTTGCTGCGCAAAAGCAAGAGAATTTAGTGAAAGTAGAGCGATTACTAATTTTGTTTGCATCGATTTTTAAGTATTAATTTGAATAAAGTTAAACAAATCGAGCATAAAAAAAGGAAAGCTTTTCAACTTTCCTTTCTAATCTTTATTTTTTATAAAACCATTTCCGGAATTTCTCCTTCAATAATTAATTTTCCTTCGGTTGCATTTTTGATGTCTTCCACAGAAATTCCAGGTGCTCGCTCCAATAATTTGAAACCACCTTCTGGTAAGACTTCTAAAACAGCTAATTCAGTCACAATTTTTTTGACACATTTTATTCCAGTCAAAGGAAGTGTACATTCTTTTAGAAGTTTAGATTCTCCTGCTTTGTTCACATGTTGCATTGCTACAATAATATTATCAGCCGAAGCAACCAAATCCATTGCGCCGCCCATTCCTTTCACCATTTTTCCAGGAATTTTCCAGTTGGCAATATCACCATTTTCCGAAACTTCCATTGCACCAAGAATTGTTAAATTGATTTTTCGTGCGCGAATCATTCCAAAACTCATCGCCGAATCAAAGAAAACTGAACCAGGTAAAGTTGTAATCGTTTGTTTACCTGCATTGATAAAATCAGGATCTTCTTCACCTTCGATAGGGAAAGGTCCCATTCCTAATAAACCATTTTCTGATTGTAAAACAACATTTACATTTTCGGGAATATAATTGGCAACCAATGTCGGAATTCCAATCCCTAAATTCACATAAAATCCGTCTTGTACTTCTTTTGCAATACGTTTTGCAATTCCATTTTTATCTAACATTTTTTCTTATGATTTAGGTTGAACAGTTCTATTTTCGATACGTTTCTCGTATTTCGCACCTTGAATAATTCGATTTACATAAACACCAGGCGTATGAATTTGATTTGGATCTAATTCTCCAATTTCTACCAATTCTTCCACTTCGGCAATTGTAATTTTTCCGCACATAGCAGCTGGATGATTGAAATTTGCTGTTGCACCGCGGAAAACTAAATTCCCTGCAGTATCACCTTTCCACGCTTTTACAATTGCAAAATCAGGCTCGAAAGCATATTCTAACAAATATTCTTTTTCAATGCCGTGAAAGGTAAACTTTCTGATTTCTTTTCCTTCAGCAACTTCAGTTCCAACTCCAGCAGGCGTAAAAATTGCAGGCATTCCATAACCAGCAGCCATCAAGCGAGTAGCTAAAGTTCCTTGCGGAATCAATTCAACCTCTAATTCACCCGAAAGCATTTGACGTTCAAATTCTGCATTTTCTCCAACATAAGAAGAAATCATTTTTTTGATCTGTCGTCCTTGTAATAATAATCCCAAACCAAAATCATCAACACCAGCATTATTACTAATACAGGTAAGATTATTGATTTTTTTGTCCACTAAACCTTGAATAAGATTTTCGGGAATTCCAGAAAGTCCAAAGCCTCCAACAGCCAGCGTCATTCCGCTTTCTACACCTTGCAGTGCTTCTTCGATGCTGTTTACTTTTTTGTTTATCATTTTTGTTGTGTTTGATCGTATAAATTCTATTGCTAAAGATAAATAAAATCGAATCATAATTCAATTAACCTACAAAAATCTTGGGTTAACCTCTAAAATTTAGTTGAATTAACATGATAAATTACATTTGTTTCAAGATAATATGAAGTATGATAAAGTTGTGTAAAGCCGAGAATCGAAATTTATTTGAGAATAAATATATCAGAATTAATGCATTAAATGATGATAATTCTATTTCTGATTTTGCTTTTATTGATGATGTTGCTGTGAACGGTCAAGGTACTTATCAAAAAGTAATTAAAGAAAGTGGTTATTTGATATTGTTGCCTTTGATGAATAATATTCGCTTGAATATGAATGGTTTTAATTGGAAAATTGAAGTCAATCAATCGTTTATTTATTATTTAGAAAAAGGAACCATTATCGATATCGAAGGTGAATACAGCAACGATTATTCGTATTTCTATTCGTTGTTTTTGGTAAAAGAAAAACAGCAAATTGCTAAAATGATTGTTCCAATTGATTTTGAACGTGAAAATAGATTAGAGAAAATTATTCGCCATGATTTGTTTAATGTCTTTTTAGGAAAATTTGATTTGAGAAGAGAATCAGAAATACCAATGAAAAAAGTTGAAAGAAATTGGTTAGTCATTTCGTTAACAGGAATTTTTGAGATTCATAATCGTTTAATTGAATCAAGAGATTTATTGGAAATTAAGTCAGATGAACACGTCGAATTTGAATCGTTGAGCGAAAATTCTTTGTTAATGGTAATTGATTACTAATGCTAAAAATACATAACAAAATGGAAAGAAAAGATTTTATCAAAAATAGTTTGGGTTTATTGGGTGCAAGTTTAATTGTTCCGAAAGTTATATCGTCTTGTTCGAGCGATGATGCAATAAATGATGTTTCGACTTCGACAACAGAAGGTGGAACCAATCAATCGTGTACGGTTTGGCCAACCGAAACAGAAGGACCTTTTCCTACAAAAACTCCGTCGAGTTATATGAGAAGCGATGTAAAAGGCGACCGAACGGGTGTTGATGCGACGATAGAAATTGTGGTGCAAAATGCGAGTAACAATTGTTCTGCTGTAGAAGGAATTATCGTTGATATTTGGCATTGCGACAAAGATGGAAATTATTCTCAATATGGAGGGACGCAAATGCAACAAACCAATTATCAATCCTATAATTTTTTGAGAGGTAGACAAATCACCGATTCTGAAGGAAAAGTGAAGTTTACAAGTATTTTCCCAGGATGGTATTCAGGTCGTGCAACGCATATTCATGTACACATTTACAACGCAAATGGTGTTTCGATAAAAGTGACGCAAATTGCTTTTCCAGAAGGTACAAGTAGTGCAGTTGCAACGGTAAATTCGGCTTCGTCTTATGGTTATACAAAAGGCTTGACGGGTTATACATATAATGCAAAGGATAATGTTTTTAGTGATGATAAAGAAGGGTTGCAAATAGCAACTGTTTCAGGAAGTTTGAGTGCTGGATACACCATTTCATCCAATATTAAAGTTTCAATTTAAAAGAAAATGGAAAGAAAAGATTTTATAAAAAATAGTTTAGGATTATTAGGAGCAAGTTTAATTGTTCCAAAAGTGTTGATGAGTTGCAAAGACTCTAATGTTGTAAATGATTGTGAAGTATGGGCCTCTGAAACAGAAGGTCCATTTCCTACAAAAAAGCCAGAAGATTTTTTATCTAAAAATATAAAAGGCGATCGAACAGGAGTAGAGGCGACAATTAAAATTAATGTAACAAATGTTGATGAAAGCTGTCAACCTTTAATAGGCGCGATTGTTGATATTTGGCATTGTGATAAAGATGGAAATTATTCGCAATATGGCGGAATGCGTATGCAACCAACCGATTATAAATCATATAAATTTTTGAGAGGTAGACAAGTAACCGATGAAAATGGAAATGTTGAATTCAATTCTATTTTTCCTGGTTGGTACGAAAGTCGCGCAACGCATATCCATGTTCATATTTACGATCAAAAAGGGAAATCATTAAAAGTGACTCAAATTGCTTTTCCAGAAGGTGAAAATTCTGCTGTAAAAATTGTAAATTCAGCCAAAGAATATGGTTATACAAAAGGTTTGAATGGTTATACGTATAATGCGAATGATAATGTTTTTTCGGATGATACAGACGGAAATCAATTGGCAAAAGTGAGTGGAAGTTTAGAAAAAGGCTATACAATTGAAGCAAATATTGTAATTTCTACAGAAAATATAGAGGAAGCAAAAGAGCCGATAGGCGGAGGACCAGGAATGCCACCACCTCCAGATGGAATGCCTCCTTTTGATAGAAAACCAAAAGATGAAAACAATTAAAAAGGTTCAGTTTGCTTATCGTTTAGTGATTGATGCTACAACAACTTCAATTTGGGAGAAATATGTTTTTGATGCGACGTACAAAGAGTATTATTTGCAAGAGCAGCTTTTTCAGCAAGAAACGAATAAAGTAGAAACTTTTCGAGAATTGTTGCGCCAAAATAAAAAAGCTGAGCAATTGAATTATTTGGTGGGAATGGCGGCGATTCCGTATATCGAACAATTGGAAGGAAATTTGTATCAAATCACAGATAACTTGAACAAAACCCACCTTAATTTTGTAGATTTCGAGTTGGATATTATAAATTCATCTAATCAAAATCACACAAATCACAAGGTTGCGCTTACATTTTATACCAAACAATATTTCTATTTTGGAGAAGTGAACAATCATTATTTAATTTCTTCGGATGAAGAATTAAAAACTAATATAAAAACATTGATGATTCCAAATAGACAACATTTTTCTATTGTTTCAATTGAGTTAGAAGATGAATAAAGTAAAAATTACAAAGAGAGAAATCGTTATTTTCAGCATAGTTTCAATCATATTTCTGTTGATTCCTTTTATTGCTGCGCCAAATTTTTCGAGCGATCAATCCATTTTCAAAACAGGTTTTTTCAAGCGAATGCTTTTCGAAAACATCTTATTGTTAGTGTTCTTTTTGGTGAATTATTTTGTATTAATTCCAAAATTATATTTTCAGAAACGTTATTTTTTCTACATCGTCATTCTTATAATTTTCTTTTTTGTGGTATATAAATTTCCAGAATGGGCATTTCATTTCAATAAAATGCAT
>NZ_DLJI01000040.1:0-17353 GCF_002484185.1 Empedobacter sp. UBA7620
TAAAAATTAATAATAAGGAGATTGGTACAGCAATCATCAAACGTTGACTAGCTGCTTGCAGATTTTCGAACTGCCCTCCATAGGTGAAATAATAGCCAGAAGGTAATTTGATTTCATTGTCTAATTTTGTCTGAATATCTTTTACAACCGATTGTACATCGCGATCTTTTACGTTGAAACCAATTACAATTCTTCGTTTTCCTTCTTCGCGACTAATTTGTGAAGCGCCTAATTTATAACTCACATTTGCCACCTGAGAGATCGGAATTTGATTACCAGAACTTGTAGGAATCATTAAATTGTTAATGTCATCAATGCTTTTTCGATGCGCACTATCCAATCGAACAACCAAATCAAAGCGTCGTTCATTCTCGAAAACTTGTCCAGCTGTTTTTCCAGCAAATGCTGTACTCAACATATCATTTACATCTTGAATGTTTAATCCATAATTTGCCATTCGAATTCGGTCATATTCAACATTAATCTGAGGCAAACCACTTACGCGTTCTACTTGTGGTGCTGTAACACCTTCAACAGATTGAATTGCTTTTGAGGTTTTATCTGCATAATAAGAGAGCGAATCTAAATTTTCGCCAAAAATTTTGACAGCTACATCTTGTCGAACTCCTGTCATCAATTCATTAAAACGCATTTGAATTGGTTGATTTTTTTCAAAGAAAACACCAGGAATAACCTCTAGTTTTTCCATCATTTCATCACCTAATTCTTCATAAGAAATGTTACGTTTCCATTCGTCCTTTGGTTTTAGAACCACAATCATATCTGTTGCTTCAGGAGGCATAGGATCTGTAGGAACCTCAGCGGAACCTGTTTTACCAACGACCATTTTTACTTCATCAAATTCTTTTAAAATTCGAGAAGCTTGCATGGATGTTTCTAAACTTTGGGTTAAGGAACTTCCTTGTGGTAAAATACAGTGAAAAGCAAAATCACCTTCTTGTAATTGTGGAATAAATTCGCCACCCATATTTCTGAATTGAATAATTGATACTGCAAAAATTGCAACAGTAATACCAACTAACCAATATTTGATTCGGATTGCTTTTTCTAATAATGGTTCATAAACTTTATGGATTTTCACCATCATTTTATCTGAAAAAGAAGCTTTGAGAGTAGGCTTTTTTGATAAAAATAAAGCACTCATCATTGGGATGTACGTTAACGAAAGAATCAATGCGCCTAGAATTGCAAAGCCAACTGTTTTAGCCATTGGTGTAAACATTTTTCCTTCTACACCAACCAAAGTAAGAATAGGAATGTAGACAATAAGTATGATGATTTCCCCGAATGCGGCTGAATTTCTAATTTTTGAAGCTGAAAGAAAAACCTCTTCATCCATTTCTTTTTGGGTTAATCGATGCGTTGATTTTCTAAGTCCAAGATGATGTAAAGTCGCTTCTACAATAATAACGGCTCCATCGACTATCAATCCAAAATCAATAGCTCCTAAACTCATTAAATTCGCACTCACACCAAAAACATTCATCATTCCTAATGCAAATAATAAGGATAGAGGAATGGCAGATGCAACGATTAAACCAGCTCTTAGATTACCAAGAAAAATAACCAATACAAAAATGACAATTAATGCACCTTCGATCAGATTTTTTTCTACTGTTTTAATTGCACGATTTACTAAATTCGTTCGATCAAGGAAAGGCTCGATGACGATATCATCTGGTAACGATTTTTGAATTGTTGGTATTTTTTCTTTAATTAGATTAACTACTTCATTAGAATTCGCACCTTTTAACATCATCACAACACCACCAACAGCATCTACTTCACCATTGTAAGTCATTGCTCCGTATCGTATGGCATGTCCTAGTCTTACATCAGCTACATCTTTTATAAAAATAGGAACAGTTCCCGTCGCATTTTTTATAGGAATTAATTTTACATCATCTAAAGAAGTTACCATTCCAATTCCTCGAATAAAGTAAGCATTTGGCTTCTTATCGATGTAAGCTCCTCCAGTATTTTGATTATTTTTTTCTAAGGCATCAAAAATATCCGATACACTAATTCCCATTGCGCGCAATCTATTCGGATCTAAAGCAACTTCGTATTCCTTCAATTCTCCACCAAAACTATTGATCTCAGCAACACCAGGCGTTCCGTTTAATTGTCTACGAACAATCCAATCTTGCATTTCGCGCAGTTGTTTTGAATTGTATTTTTTCTCACTTCCTTTTTTAGGATGTAAAATATATTGATAGACTTCTCCAAGACCAGTACTCACAGGTGATAATTCGGGAATACCAACACCTTGCGGAATGTCTTCTTGTGCTTCTTTTAATTTTTCGTTGACTAATTGACGCGCAAAATAAATATCTACATCTTCTTTAAACACTACCGTAATCACAGATAAACCAAAACGAGAAATACTTCTTGTTTCTTCGATATCAGGAATATTCGCAATACTTTGCTCAATTGGAAAAGTGACCAATTGTTCTACTTCTTGACCAGCTAGAGTAGGGCTGACCGTAATAATTTGGACTTGATTGTTGGTAATATCGGGTACCGCATCTATTGGCAATTTTGTTGCGCTCCATACGCCCCAGATAATCCACAATACAGTCATAATTCCAATAACAATTTTGTTTTGGATACTAAATTTTATGATTTTATCTAACACAGATAATTTGATTAATTGTATTAACATTACCCACTTATTATCAAAATAAATGAGCACAGAAAAGTGTTGACTTCAATTTTATATCAATTGAAATCAATGTGTAGACGAAAAAAGAAATCGTCTCGTTAAGCAATATTTATTTTAGGAGGTTGCCAGATATCGGCATACAATTGGTTTTGAATTGTATTCTTTTTGAATTGTATTTTCTTGGAAGTATTTGGTTCAAAAACTTTAGGAGTTTTTAGTAATCGTGTAAATTTCATTGATGAAATTGTAATTTGACAACAATTACAAACGCACAAAGGACTACATTGATCTTTATGATCTGAATTATCTTTCTCACTATGCACCATAGAAACTTGCGTTCTATTAGTATTTGTGTCTTGACATGGCACAAATGATAGAACATTAACATATAATGCAATTATGAGAATTATAAATTTCATTGTTACAAATGTATAAACATTTTTTTGACTATAATAATTTTACGATGTTAAGATATATTGAAGTTAAGATTGAAAATTTCTATGCATTGATATTATGTGAAATGTAGTTTTATCTTGATACAGATATAAACTTAAAAGCTAGAGGATTCTCGAAATCTCTTTACTCATTAAAAATAAACGAATCAATTTTTATAATATAATTAATAACTATTTAATTTACATTCTATATAAAATAAATTGATTGATTGATAAAACAATTTGATTTTTAATTGATAAGACAAATTACTATATTTATGATATTTACAAAACAAAAATTATTAAACATAAAAAAATAGTATTCATGGAGAATCAAGGAGGTGATATTTCAAAATGCCCTTTCCACAATGGTACAATGTCAAAACCAGTGGCAGGAGAAGGAACACAAAATCAAGATTGGTGGCCAAATCAATTAAAAGTTGATATTTTACGTCAACATTCAAATAAATCGAACCCAATGGGGGAAGATTTTAATTACGCCGAAGAATTTAAAAAATTAGATTTAGAAGCTGTTAAAGCTGATTTAAAAGCTTTGATGACTGATTCTCAAGATTGGTGGCCAGCAGATTTTGGGCATTATGGTCCATTTTTCATTCGTATGGCGTGGCATAGTGCGGGTACATACCGTGTGCAAGATGGTCGTGGTGGAGCAGGTGAAGGACAGCAACGTTTTGCGCCGCTTAACTCATGGCCAGACAACGTTTCGTTGGACAAAGCGCGTCGTTTAATTTGGCCTATCAAACAAAAATATGGTAATAAAATTTCGTGGGCAGATTTAATTATCTTAACAGGAAATGTAGCATTAGAGTCGATGGGATTCAAAACGTTAGGTTTTGCTGGTGGTCGTGCTGATGTTTGGGAACCAAATATGGATGTTTATTGGGGTTCTGAAAAAATATGGTTAGAAGAGAGTGGTGGTGCAAATAGCCGTTATTCTGGTGATCGCGATTTAGAAAATCCGTTGGCTGCGGTACAAATGGGATTAATTTACGTGAATCCAGAAGGACCAGATGGTAATCCAGACCCTTTGGCTTCTGCACGCGATATTCGTGATACGTTTGCGCGTATGGCGATGAATGATGAAGAAACATTGGCGTTGATTGCCGGTGGTCACACTTTCGGAAAAACACATGGTGCGGCTTCGGCTGATCATGTAGGACCAGACCCTGAAGCTTCTGATTTGGAAATGCAAGGTTTGGGTTGGAAAAACTCGTACGGAACAGGAAATGCAGGTGATACAATTACATCTGGTATTGAAGTAACTTGGACAAGTAAACCAACAGAATGGTCAAATTTATTTTTAAGTTATTTATTTGGTTTCGAATGGGAATTAACAAAATCTCCTGCAGGTGCTCATCAATGGGTAGCAAAAGATGTAGGCGAAATTATTCCGCATGCACATGATGCTTCAAAAAGATTACGCCCAACGATGTTGACTTCGGATATTGCGTTACGCATGGATCCAGCTTACGAAAAAATTGGACGTCGTTTCTTAGAACATCCAGAAGAATTTGAAGATGCTTTCCGTAAAGCGTGGTTCAAGTTAACTCACCGTGATATGGGACCACTTTCTCGTTATTTAGGTGCAGATGTACCGAATGAAGTATTCACTTGGCAAGATCCAATTCCAGCTGTTACGCATGAATTAATTGACGAGGCTGATATCGCTGATTTGAAAGCGAAAATTTTAGCTTCAGGATTATCTGTTTCAGAATTGGTTTCTACAGCTTGGGCTTCGGCTTCTTCTTTCCGTGGATCGGATAAACGTGGAGGAGCGAATGGTGCGCGTATTCGTTTGGAACCAATGAAAAATTGGGAAGCAAATAATCCAATTCAATTGAATAAAGTCTTAACAGCTTTAGAAAATATTCAACAAGAATTTAATTCAGCGAATTCGTCAAAACAAGTTTCGATTGCCGATTTAATTGTCTTAGGAGGAAATGCAGCGATTGAAAAAGCAGCAAAAGATGCTGGAAAAACAATTACAGTTCCGTTTGCAGCAGGTCGTGGAGATGCAACGCAAGAGGAAACAGAGGTTGAATCTGTAGCGTACTTAGAAACAATTGCAGATGGGGTTAAAAACTACCGCAAAAACACAAGAAGATCTGTTTCGACAGAAGAATTGGTGATTGATAAAGCACAATTGTTAACGTTGACTGCTCCAGAATTGACAGTTTTAGTTGGTGGAATGCGTGCGATGAATGCGAATTATGATGGTTCGAAACATGGTATTTTCACTGATCGTCCAGGTCAATTGACAAATGATTTCTTTGTGAATTTATTGGATATGGGTACTGTTTGGAAAGCGACAGATGAAACGAAAGAAATCTACATGGGATCTGATCGTAAAACAGGAGCACCTAAATGGACAGGAACTCGTGCAGACTTAGTATTCGGATCAAATTCTGAATTAAGAGCTGTAGCTGAGGTGTATGCTCAAGAAGATGCTCAAGATAAATTTATCAACGATTTCGTGGCAGCTTGGAATAAAGTGATGAATGCAGATCGTTTTGATTTGAAATAAATATATGATTAAATAAAAAAAATGAGCGTCCATTGTGACGCTCATTTTTTTTATTTTTGCTTTACGCTTTGCTTAGAACGGATATCCAATGGCAATATTCAAAATTAAATTATCTTTTCGCCATGCTTTATCTCCGAAATCAATCTTATCAAATGTCCATCGATCATTTTTTTCATAATATGGGACACGAAGCGGTGTTGCTAAATCTAATCTTAAAATTAAGATATTAAAATCTAGACGTAGTCCTAAACCAGCTCCAACTGCAATTTCATTCATAAACTCTTTTGAAAACTTAGCACCTGGACGTGTTTCATCTTCGTTAATTAACCAAATGTTTCCAGCATCAACAAACAAGGCGAGATTAAGAAAGCTGAATAATTTTTGTCTAAATTCTGCATTTAGTTCCAATTTAATATCACCTGATTGATCAAAAAAGAAATTTGCATTTTGATTGCGAGGATCATAACTTCCTGGCCCTAATGTTCGTGCTCTAAATGCACGAATACTATTACTTCCTCCTACAAAAAATTGTTTTGAATAAGGAACAAATTCAGAGTTTCCATATGGATAGGCTATTCCTCCAATGAATCGTGTGGCTATTGATGATTTTTCTGAAAATTTGTGATAAAAACGGAAGTCATGTTCCATTTTTGCATATTGACTAAATGGTATTTTGAAAATTTCTTTTTCCTTGTCTTTTTTCGCATTCGCACCTGTAATTAATCCTGTTAAATTTCCAGCTAAATCAACTAAACCTCGGTAATAAAATGTACTTTTTCGAGGTAACATTGTTGTGGTATACGTATACGAATATTGTGGTCCAAAAATTAATTGTTTGTCGACAACGCGTTTCAAACTTGGGTTGATGATATTTCCAATTGAATCGTAAATCTTGCTGTTGTATTCATCTGTCACTTTTTCTGGAAACAATAAAGTTGCACTAAAAATCTTTAAATTATGTTCTTTTTGCGCATTCTCTTTCCAAACGTAACCAAAAGAAGTATTGAAATTATGAAGCGTATATAATCTCGATCTGTTTTGATATTCGTAACCAATCTCAATATTGGTTCTCGGTACAAATGCACTTGATGAATGAAATTTGAAAGGCGCTACAATTCTTGGAATTGAAAGTTGCGTATTGAAACCAGCTCTAAAAATATTATTCGCATCTTTTTGTCCGCCCAATTGCATGTCAAATGCACCATATAATGCCATTTTTAGTTGTTCTGCGCCTTTGAAAATATTGCGATGTGTCCAGTTTAAATTTAATTCACCACCACCATAATTCGCCGAGTTTGTTCGTCCTAAAACTTCTAATCTCAACGACTGAAATTCGCGTGGTGTTAAGGTATAATACACATCAAATTTATGATTAACTGAATCAGAAATCACGAAATCATTTTTCACAAATTTGAATACACCCAAATTAATTAATCGATTTAGGGTTAAATTATGATCAGCTCGGTTGTAAATATCTCCCGTTTTAAAATATAACGCGCGGTCAAAAACTTTCGGTTTGAAAATCTTTTTAGAATCGACCATGTAAAATCCATTTTGCTCATATTTGGCTAAGGAATCGTTGTTCATGGGCATTTTATAGATTCCTTTTCGCGCTTCTCGAATGTTATAATCTGGGAAAACAATTACTTTGTCAATACTATATTGTTGTTTGGCTTGCTCTGGTGTCTTATCTTTTAACTTTACAAAAAGTTCAACATCTTGCTTATTCGTAACTGTACTATCCGCTTGTACAATGATGTTATCGGGATGAAAATAATAGTAACCATTTTCTTTCAGACGCGCATCTATTCGTTCTCGTTCAGCTTTAATCACATCCAAATCGAAAGGTTGCTTATCTTTCAGTAAGGTATTTGCTTGCGTTTTTTTAATTTCCTTGTTGACCGCTAAAGTGGTGTCTTTTGGGAAATTAACTTGGTTGATGTAATAACGTTTGCGGGGTTGCAAAACATAATGTACTTCCGCTTTTTTGTTTTTACTTATTGTATCATCTTGTGCTTTGGCATTGAAAAATCCTTTGTTTTCTGAATAATTGACCAGAATTTTTTTATTGAATTCGATGTCTACATCTCCCAATAAAACAGGTTTTTCACCCACTTTATATTTTAACCAATATTTCAGTCCTTTTTGCTTTTTGGGTTCGCTGGTGATGTTGTAAATGTACAAGCGAGGACGAAGTCCCAAAAAGCTCGAATTAGGTTTTGGGATGATATTTTTTTCGAGATTATCTTTTAGTTCAGCTTTGTCGGTTTTGCTTAACGAATCGCCTTCTATTGTTAATTTAGAGCCCGTGTAAAGCATTTCACCTTCTTTCAGAAAACGTGTATTGCTACAAGAAGAAACACCTAAAATAGAAATTGAACAAGTTATAAATTTGATATAGGTTAAAACTGATTTTTTCATGGTTTCACTTCTTGATTTTGTGTATTTCTATTTGCTCTGTTCGTTCTATTTTTTCTTCTTTTCTCGAAAATTTCTTTGAATTTATTATAATCTAATGTGATAATAAATCCAACACCTGTTTCTACAATTTGTCCTTGTAAAGCGACTTGGTATTCATCTTTTCGATAAGCTCTCAACATGTATCGACCATCACGCGATAAACTATAATCGATTATGATATCGCCCGCAATATTAGTCATGTTTTCATTTTCTCGTGCATCACCATCTAAACCAAAATTACTTCCAACCGAAACTTTCAATCGGTCGTTTAGTAATTGTTTGCTTACTGCAACATTCAGATCAGTACGAGTATTTTTAGATCCCGAAGAGTAATCGTCTTGCGTATCTAATCCCAAATCGATATCAATTCCTTGAATTAAATTATCCGCCAAATTATTCAATTGTTGCGACAAAATATTACTTACACTTTGTAGCGCCATTGTTTCTGCAGAAACACTTGTTTTACTTTCGAACGGATTCTCTCCAATAAAACGATTCAGCAACAATAATGCAAACACTTGTTTGTTCATTTCGGCTTCATCATTTTTCAACTGATCCAATTTCGATTGTGTATTTTCAATCACCGCAGTTGCAATGGATGGATTGTCTTTATCCATTGAAATATTGAATTTAATATCAGGTTTTAATAATTCACCTTTCAAAATTAACTCGGTATTGAACGGGATTCGTTGTTTGTACATGTTCATTTCAGAAGAAGAATAGCCCGAAATTTGTTGTTCGACCAAATCAATAGGAGCGGCTTTTGTTTTGTAAATTGCCATGATATCTAAATTCGCTGTAGTTGGCTCGCCAGTCCATGTAATGGTACTTCCTTTTTGGATATCAAAACGACGTTTTAATAAGCTCACCGAAAGTTCGTACGCACCTTTTTCTACTTGATAAACGCCAACCAAAGTCATTTTTCCTGAAGGATCCATTCCGCCTGTTAATTCGGCTTCACCTTGTATTTCTACAAAATCTCCGTTGGCTTTGTCGATGATAATAGACGTTTTGGCTTCTTTACTGATTTCAATGTTTACACTGACATCTAACCCTTTTATTTTAGATTCGGCTTTTAATTCATCTGTTTTAATCGTTTCTTGAAGCGCCACTTGATCTTGATCGATGAACTCGACAATTCCTTCGCGCTCTTGTAAAGAAGGCGAGGATTGAGGTAAAACAAATGTAAAATTCGTGTCATCAGTTACTGTTAAACTTCCGTTTACTTTCGGTAAATCTAAATCACCTTTTATCGTTAAGTTTGCATTGACAGCTAACTTTCCATACATAATCGCATCGTTCGATTTTTCTGAATTTACGACATTGAAATCTCGTCCATTTGCTGTTAAATTGAAGGCAAAGTCACGGTAAGTTTCCGTTAAAACTTCTCCTCTTATCGTTAATGAATTGCTATCGTTGTCATTGATTTTGAATCGATTGAACTCAATTCCTTTGTTCGTGAAATCAATCGCGTCATCAATTTTTCTGAAATTACTTCCTGTTTCAGCAATCGTTAAACCAACTTGATTAAATTTGACTTGACCTAAAATGCTCGGTTTATCAATTGTTCCAGCGATTTTTAGATTTCCAGAAATATAACCTTCTGTGTCTTTGATTTGATTCATTGTAAATCCTTGTACCGATTTCATTTCTAATCGATTGATATCTAAAGCTAAATCAAACGCACTTTCTTTGGTGTTATAATCTCCAAAAATCTTCATGTTGTTGCTGTTTCCATCTAAGGTAATGTCAGCGTTAATCGTGGTTGGAGAAGTGTTTTTTACATTTGCTATAATATTTCCAATAGGATTTCCGAAAGCTTTTAAATCTGAAACGGTCAAATCAGCATTGAATGTCATTCCTTTGTTTAAATCTCTAATTTGAGCTGTTCCATTGATTGTTCCTTCGGCAGGTAAATCATCTTTTTTAATGATTTCTGCAATGGTTTCAATTTTGAAATCTTTGATGGTAATATTCAGAGGACTTGTTCCTTTTTCCGATTCAGACTGCAACAAAATTTGACTTCCATTGTTCATCAAACTGAAATTATGCGCGACAATTCCGTCTTTTCTTAACTGAATTAAATTTCCTTCCCCAACTTGCCATTGATCGTAGTTTAAAACCAATCCATTCGGATTTAGACTAATTTCCGTTATATCATTCAGTGTTTTTAGATTTCCAGCCACCAAAAATTGCGTCGCATCTTTCGCATCCTTTGTCGAAACATTATAATTGATGACATTATTTGTAATATCACCATTCAAATCAATTTTTTGCAATTGAAAACTTTCACTTTTTAACGCATCCACATTCAACGAATACAACAAGGCTTCATTTTGGTTGGATAGTTTTAAAACTCCGTTGTTAATTGTATTTGTTCCGTACGTTAAATTTGGGATTTTTCCATCAACATTGATTTGTTTTGAATCTGCATCATAAGTTGCGTCAAGTGTTATGGTTTCGAAACTTTTCAAATCTGGAACAAATCTTCGAATCAATTCATCATCTTTAATTTTTGCATTCAAAGTAAAGAATTGATGAGGTTCTATTTTTTCTTCTTTATTCGGTTTCTGAAATTCATAATATTGGTTAATAGTTGAAGTTAGCGAACCAAAAATTTGTGTCAATTTAAATTTTCCTTTCATATCCAAATCGGCCAACTGCGAAGTCAAATTAATTTGATTAGAATCAGCAGTTGAAGTCGCAATCAAGCTCACTTCTTGCATTGGAAAAATATCTTTTGTATTGGATAATGCAAAGTTTTTTAGATATAAAGAACCATTTAAATTATCTGGATTTAAATCAGCAAAATTGGCATCAATTTCTCCTGCAACAATCATTGGTTCGTTGTAAAAACCAAGTTTTTGAACATCTAATTTGACAATATTTCCGTTCAATTTTACATTAGATAAATCTTTTTTGTACACGCCAGAAGCTGTCAAATTAAGATTCGCATTCGGATCTTTCGAGAAAACATGAGCATCAAACGCTCCATGATTCACTTTTGCATCGAGTGCTATATTTTGATAAGTATATTTATTGTAATAAGCTGATGAAACGGTTCCTGAAAGTTTTGTAACCATTTTTTCAGGGTTGAAACTTGTTCCAATAGCATTAATTTTTCCTGTTATTTTACCTAACTCTTTGTTGCTAATAAGCGTTCCAATATCCAAGTTTTGTAGATCTGCTTTGACATTATATTTCTCGGCATCCTTTTTTAGCATGTCCACAATCGCATCAATTTTCGCATTTCCTAACGTAGAATTTATTGCCAATTGCGTATTGATGATCTCGGTTGTTCCTTTCGCTTTTCCTTTGACAGAAAGCTTTGAAGGAATTCTAATGTTATTTGGAATAGTATTTTTCGGAATTAAATTGTAAATCGTTTTAGATGATGTCGAGAAGTTTTTTATGTTCAAATCATAAAATAAATTCTTCGGATTCATCGCATTTTTCACTCTTCCAGAAGCCGAAAGTTGCAAGTCATCCAAACCAGAAACTTGGAGATTATTAATCAATAAATCGTTTACTTTTCCTTTTACATTGGTGTTAACACTCAGAATGGCGTTTGGATATTTGTCGAAAGGCGTCGTATTTCTAAGCGTTGGAGCAAGATTTAAAATATCTGCAAAACCAATTTTTGAGTTTTTGATATTCGCATTCACCAAAACATTTTCCGGATGAGAAGTTAATTCATTAATCGTGTTGTAACGCAAAATAACTTCGTCTCGAAGAACGGTTCTTGGTGTTTGTAAATAAAGGTTTTTCAGATACGCTTGTGTATCTGCGTACAAGAAATCTGTTGTTAATTTCTGAATATTCAATCCTCTTGATTCCTTTATTTCTGCACTTTTTACTTGTCCAGCAAATGTGTTATTTTTCATTTCAAAATCGCGTAAATCAAGATTTAATTTAGAAAAATCCAAATGATTAAAATCCATTCCTTGAGCCGTTCGACGTTCTGCAGTATTGTTGTATTTTACTTTTACATTTTCTAATTTCGTTTCGTTCAAAACCAAATTCATTGGTGATGAAGAAGTGGATGAGGTTGAAGTAGAATTGTTCGAAGAAAGGAATAAATTCGCTTCGATATCAGCGTCTTTCAATAAGATATTTTCGATATCGAAAACAGAATGTTCAAGGTCAAGTTTATTGACTTTCGTTTCAAATTCGTTTAGGTTAATTTTGGCAAAAGTCTTCGAATTTTCGTCACCATAATTAACTTTAATATCATTCAAATTAATCTTACTCAACCCAATTTGAAATGGAGTTTGTTTTGCATTTGGATCAATTTTATCAACATTATTATCTTTGATTTTATTAACCATTTTTTGATTAAAATCAACCAACAAACCATTCACCAAAATATCATCAACCGCATAATAATTTTGTTGTAAATCAAGCTTTTTAACCCTAGTTTTGAAGTCTTTGAATTTTACTTTTGCAAACATTCCAGAAATATCATCGCCATAATCGATATCAAAATTGGTTAAATTAATTCCGTTCAATTCAATTTTCATCGGCTTTTGATCATTCAAAGAATCTACTTTTTCTTCTACTTTTTTCGCAACTTCTTTTACAATATATTGTTTCAATTTTAGCTTTAAACCATCCAAATTGATATCGCCAATTCCATACGAATTTTGCTCTAAATCGAATTTTTTGACACGCGTATCAAACGAATTTAGATGAACTTTGATGTTATTTGCCGCTTGATGATCATTGAACGAAACATTAATATCATTCAGTTTTATTTTATCTAACGAAATGATAAATGGCTTTGAAGGACTTTCGTCTTTTTCGTCTGTTACAAAAGCATTGATAATATAATCGAAATTGAATTTCCCATCTGGTTTACGGATAACATTCGCATGAACGCCACTCAAATCAATAGATTTTATATCTGCTTTACTTTTGGTCAATTGCCAAATATCCAAACCAACGTCAAACTTTTTGACCGATAAAAGCGTGTCGACATCTTGTCCTTGTAAGTATAGATTTTCCATCACCAAACTGTTTGGGAAATCGATATAAACACGGTCTAATTGTACTTTTGTATGTATTTTATTTTCGAGGTAATTAACTAATTTATTTTTTACAAAATTTTGTACAGTAGGAAACTGTAAACTAAAAATTGCAATTGTTAATAACAAAATTATTGACAATATAGAAATTGAAAAATATTTGAGTATTTTCTTTAAGTTGAATTTCAATTGGTTATATTTTATTCGTTTTGGATCGTGATTATATAACAATTTTCCTACAAGGATAATACCAAAAATATTGTTTTATAATTACTTAATAAATGTTTTGAAGATAAATATTTTTACCTAACTAAATTGCTTTCGAGTAAACTATTTTTGAATTGTTTTTCGTAAAAATAATAATCTTCCGAAGCATTTGGCATTATATTTTGCAAGACAACTAAACTAACTTTTGATTTCGGGAAATAGATATTTATCGCTGAAAAACCATCTCCTAATCCCGTATGTCCAATGTAATTGATGTTGTTTTCGGTTATATTTCTGATGTTATAGGCATAACCTTGCGGTATTTTCCCAAAAACATCGTGTTGCGAAAGAGTAGAAGGTGTGATCAAAAGTTGATATGTTTCGGGTTGTAGAATTTTACCATTGTGTAATAAATTATTCCATTTTACTAAATCATTCGCAGTAGAAATTATTCCATCTGCAGGTAAATCTTCTTCTGTAATTATTGTTTGATAATTGGGAACAAGCGAATCATTTCGATAAAAGTATCCTTGTACTAATTGATGCTTTTCGGTCTTGGAATAAACAAAAGTTTCATTCAATCCAATTTCTTTGAACAAATTTGTAGCCAATTCTCGGAATGTTTTATTGGTAACATTAGTCAAGATTTTGCCTAAAAGTACATTCGAATAATTTCCATATTTGAACTCTGTTCCAGGTTTGAACAACAAAGGTTTTGTTATATCTTGGATTCCATGTGTATGATTAAGCAATTGATGTACAGTAACAGAATCTGCCCACGATTGAGTGATTTCTGGTAAATATGTTTTAATCGATTGTTGTAAATCAATTTTACCTTTTTCGACTTCTTTCAAAATTAAAACTGACGTAAACAATTTTGAATTTGACATAATTTCAAATTGATTTGATTTATTTAGTGCAATTTTCTTTTCAAAATTCTTAAATCCGTGTACTTTTTCATAAATCGTTTTACCATTTTTGGAAACGATTACAACTCCATTAAAAGTAAATGAATGTTTTGAAATGATAATTTTTTCGAAGTCATGTTTTAATTTCGCGTTTTTTTGCGCGAAAATTGGTTGACAAATAAGGCAAATTAATCCTAAAGTCAAGATTTTTAGAAGAGTTTTCATTTTTGTGTTTTGGTTGATGTAAAAGTAAAATATAATCTGTTTTGAAATTGATAATATTTTAAAATTCTCTTAAAACTTTTTGATTTTCATTGGTAAAACCAATATTCTTTTATTAAATTTGAGTCAAACAATTGAAGCTATGAGAAGAATTTTTTTTGAAAAAGATAGCCACAAAGACTACTTATTTGTTATAATTGATCACGAAAGAGAATTGGATCAAATTTATAAAGTGGATAATTTTACTGACGAAACTGGACGCGAATATGTGTACACCTTGATTGGAGAACGCAAAAAACTGAATGCAGATTTGTTAAAGCCGCATGTTGTTGCGCTAGAGAATGGAAGTTATACAAATTACAATGGAGAGGGAATTGTAACAGATTGTCACGCTTGTTTAGAAAGTATTGTGGATAATAGAGGATTGAATCGAGAACAGGAAATATTTGTTTATGTTCGAAATAAATAGAAATTAGAAAAGGCTTTGAAATTTTACTCAAAGCCTTTTTTTATGAGATTTCAACTTGATTGAAAATTAATTTTTGAACAACTTCATCCAAATGTTCTTTGTGTTTTGCTACATAATCATTGGCAACATCCAATAACGTTTTAATATTACTGTTGGAAACATTTCCTAAATCCAATGCAGATTCTGGAATTTCAGGATTAAATCGATAATAATTTTGTTGGTATTTTGGCTTCAATAAAGCGAACATACTTCTCATTTCCTGATCGACCATATCAACGCCAGTTGAAATAAAAATGTCTACCAAAGGATCTACCCATTTAGATTTTGAAATTCCTGTTAAATGTTCGTGTTTATAAGATTTTGCACGCGAACCATTTCCGAGAGAAATGATAATAAATTCTTGTAAAGGTGCTGTTCCATTATACTTTAATTCATCTTTGAAGTATTTATTGAAATTTATTTTTTGCGTTTCGATAAAACCAACAAAAGTCGGATTGTTTGCAAAAACACCACCATCAATACAGCTAAATTCTTGATCAGCGAATGATTTTATTTTCGCAGGTTCAAAATAAGTTGGCGCAGCTGATGAAGCACGACAAATATCTTTTACATAAAAATTTCGGAAAGGAGAAATTCCATCAATTGAATTGAAAATTTTTGGTTTTTGATGCTCAGTATCATAAGAAACTATTGCGCAAGGACGAATCATATCTTTTAACTCTGCCTCTCCAAAAACGATTTTTAATTGCTCTTCCAATACAAGCGTTGGTAAATTATCTTTCAGCACACTCAACGGATTATTGAGAATTGTCCAGAATGTTTTTGAGAAAATATTTTTCCCTTCGCCTAAATAAATATTCAAAGCATCTGTAATCGAGTGTTTTGCTCTTTTTGGATTTTCGGTAGAAGGAGATAATAACAAAGAAGCGATTAAAGCACCAGTACTTGTACCTGCAATAAAATCGACATAATCGCCTATTTTAGCATTTTCGTCATGAATTTCCTTTAATTTATCTTCGATGTATTTTAAAATGACACACGATATAATTCCTCTAATTCCTCCGCCATCCAAAGAAAGTAAGATAATTTTTTTCTCTTTAAATTCCATTTTTGATGTTCTATTGTTTAAAGTTAAACTTTTCCTTTCAAATATTCTTTATTTTTACACTTGATAATTTGTTTCAAAATGACCAAAAAACTTTTCCCAACATACGATATCTGTAACCTGAATACCGAAAAAAATAGTAATGAGTTGTTTTCCATCGATCGTTTTAGAGGTTATGTTGATAGTAATCCACATTTGCAGGAAGTTCACAGTCATAATTATTACCATTTGGTCTATTTTACAGAAGGTAGCGGCGAACATTTGATCGATTTTGAGAAGTTTGAGGCTAAATCTGGGACAATGTATTTTATGAAACCTGGACAAGTACACCAATGGTATTTTAAGGAAAAATATGATGGGTTTGTCGTGAATTTTTCTGATAATTTTTTTGATTGGATTGGAATTAATTCTTCTATTTTACAAAAATTTAGATTTTTACAATCTATTTTGGTGAAAGATCATGTGGTTGAAATTTCGCCAGATGTACAAGAAAAAATTTCAAGTTATTTTGAGGAAATGATAAATGAAAATCAAGAAAATAATCAATTCTCGAATTTAAAAATTGGTTTTCATTTGATGAATTTATTTATTGATATTGAACGAAGTTTGGAAGCTGTAAAAATTAAAACAAGTGATTATCAATCAGTGTTGCTGAATAATTTTCAGTCGCTTATCGATCAAAATTTCAAGACCAAAAAATTACCGAAAGAATATGCCGAATTGTTGTACATTACACCCAATCATTTGAACGCGTTGTGCAAAGATATTTTGGGAACATCGGCAGGTGAATTAATAAGAAGTCGCATTGTTTTAGAAGCAAAACGGTTACTTGTTAATAAAGAGATTTCTGTTACAGAAATTGCGTATTTACTCAATTTTCAGGATGCTTCTTATTTTGTGAAATTCTTCAAAAAATACACTGAGTTTACGCCAGAACAATTCAGAAAACAATATTATTCGTAATTATTTACTGCATTTTATAACATGATTAAACAGTGTTTTGAATGAAATATTTTATTTTTCTCCTTCTCTCTCCAAAAAATTCTAAATTTCTTCAAAAAATATTTTTTACAAGAAGTTAAATGTTAATGATTTGGCGTGTTTTAATTAAATACATTCAAAATATTATCAGAATAAATATTCATTTTAAAAATATTTTGCAGAATTAATACGCTACTATGTTATGCATATGTCGTAAAACTACTACATATTCGATTGTAAACGTTTAAAAATGGTTAATTAAAAAATCTGTTTCTAATTTAGTCATAGATGAAAATTAAAATAAATCAATCT
>NZ_DLJI01000018.1:0-26038 GCF_002484185.1 Empedobacter sp. UBA7620
TAGGGACCACATAAAGACAATAGAAAGTCTTTCAAATAAAATTCTAAAAGGTCTCTTAGCTCAGTTGGTTCAGAGCACCTGCCTTACAAGCAGGGGGTCACTGGTTCGAATCCAGTAGGGACCACAACAGAACTCCTTTCAAGAAATTGAAAGGAGTTTTTTTATTATAAATAGTTTTTTTGTAATTTCATATAAATCAACTCTTATGAAAACTACCAAATTATTATTTCTAATATTCATTGTTATTTCTAATATTTCCTTTGGGCAAAATAAAAAGAAAACAACTTTAGCACCTCCTAAAATAAAGAAAGTTCCATCTCTTCCAGAACCTCCGAAAGCTAAGTTATATCAACCAACTTTTAACAACGAATACTTTATTTGGAAACTAGAAAAAGACACATTATTACCAGCCGAATCTCCTTATGAAATAATTTTACAAGTCAATGATTATTCTGCTTTTATAAGAACAAATAGTTACCCTGAAGAAACAGAGTATAAATCGAAAATCGTACCTGATGAAAATGGAGATATTATCGCTAGATCTATATTAATGCAAGCTGATAATTATGATGTTAAAATAGTAAATAATATTCTTGAACTGAAAAATCGGAAAACGAATGAAGTTTCAAAATTAAAAATCATCAAGAAGAATGGAAAAATTACAGAATTACAAGATCTAAATTCGAAGTTGATTTACAAAAAAGATGATGATTATACGTATGCTCCGTCTCCTTCGATGTAAAATATTATAATCATCTAAAAAATATTTTGATGAAGGAAAGTTTAGTTTTTATTATTTAATAATATGTCCAGAACAAGTTATTAAAATTTTCGAAATTTAAAAATAAATTCTCCTTCATTTTTTATTAAAATAAGAGAATCTGAATATTCTTTTTTTATTATTACATCTCCTTCTTTTAATATATGATCAAAAGTAATCCCTTTGTTTGTATAAGGTTAAAAAATAAATCTTCTATTATCAACTAAAGTTATTCTCGTACCTCCTGTTCCTGCAGATATAGATTTTTGTTTTGAATTTATTGACGTTGAATAAAAAAATTCGAATTCTTTTTTTCCTACATGTCTATATCTAATTTGTATTAACGCTAATACAGCAATAATAAAAATCACAAATGGTAAATATTTTTTCAATTTCATAATCATTTGACTTTTTCTGAATTGATGATAAACTGATTCTTCAGTTCTTCATTAATATTAGAAATTACTTTATAAACGTAGGAATTCTCAAATAATTCGAAAGGATTATATGTTACGATTAAATCACTTATATCATCTTCCTTTATTACTACAAATATTTCCAAAATATCATATTGAATATTAATAGAATCTTTATTAATGATTGATATTATATTATCTAAAGAAATACTTTTACCTATAAAGCTCTTATCATAAGAACAACTTTTGATATGATAAATCGTGACATATTTAAACAAATCATTCTTGTCACAACTTTCATTTCAGTTAAAAGATTAAACCAACTATTCATAAAAATCAATTCTTGTTCAAATAAATATAATAAAAAATCCCTCAGTGTTTGAACTGAGGGATTATCTTTTTAAAATCTTAATCTTACACCATTTTCGGTTGTAAAGGCTTTTTTACGGAAAAGGAACAAAGTAAGTCCTCCAATAAAAATAGCCGAATCTGCGATATTAAATACAGGCTGAAAGAACTTATAATGTTGTCCACCTATAATTGGAATCCAAGAAGGCCAATCAAACTCCACAATTGGGAAATAAAGCATATCTACGACACAGCCCGTAAACCAACCAGAATAACCAGCAAAGTTTGCTTGTGCGACACCTTGATACCCTACCCAATCCTGAAACATTTCATTGTAAGTAGTTCCTTTATCGAAAATAACGCCATAAAAAATTCCATCAAGCACATTCCCTATAGCACCTGCCAAAACAAGCGCAATCGGAATGATAAAGAAATTATTATTTAGTTTTTTCGACCATGCATTAATATAGTAGATAATCATTCCGATTAGAGCAATTCGTAGAAGTGATAAAACGATTTTACCTGTTTCTCCTCCGAAATGCATTCCATATGCCATTCCAGGATTTTCTACAAATGCTATTTTAAACCAACCCAAAACATCTACGTCTTCACCTAAAAAAAAGTGTGTTTTCACGTAAAATTTTGAGATTTGGTCTATGATTAAAACCAAAATGGTAATGAGTACTACTTTTTTCAAAATACTTGATTAACGTTGCATATTTTTAGCTTCGATGCTTAATGTAGCATGCGGAACTAATTTCAAACGATCTTTGTTAATTAATTTTCCTGTTACACGGCAAATACCGTATGTTTTGTTCGAAATACGTAACAATGCATTTTTCAGGTCACGGATAAATTTATCTTGGCGTGCTGCTAATTGTGCATTTTGTTCTTTCGACATGGTTTCAGAACCTTCCTCAAACGCTTTGAACGTTGGAGACGTATCGTCAGTACCATTGTTACTATCGTTTGTGTAAGCTTCTTTCAATAATTCGTAATCTTTTATCGCTTGATCTAATTTCTCTTGAATTATTGCTCTAAACTCTTCCAACTCTGCATCAGAGTACCTTACTTTTTCATCTGTTGTTGCCATACGCTTACAATTTAGTAATCGCAATTTGCGTCATCAATCCATTAATTTCAACCTCTGACCCATTTGCAACTTGGTCTTGTAAAACAAGATCTTCTGCTAATGTCTCAGAACAAATGTAATCTTTGTTTTGCTCGACTGCATTTACGATTGATTCATCATTTTTTAAGTTAAGTATAATTTTGTCGGTTACTTCTAGTCCGGTTTCTTTACGTAGATTTTGAATTCTGTTTACCAATTCACGTGCAACACCTTCATTAATTAACTCTTCAGTTAATTGTAAATCAAGTGCTACTGTCAATGTAGAATTAGACGCTACAGTCCATCCTGGGATGTCTTTTGTAGCAATTTCAAAATCTTCTAAATCTAAAGTTAATGTTTTGTTGTCAATTAACAAATCTATTTTACCTGATTGCTCTAATTTAACAATTTCTTCATTCGTCAATTCTGCTGTAGCAGCCGAAATAGCCTTCATTTCTTTTCCATATTTCGGACCTAAAGTCTTGAAATTAGGTTTGATAGATTTCACTAAAAGATTTGATGCTTCTTCGTTTGTTAAAAGTTGAATTTCTTTAACGTTAACTTCTTGTTTCAATAATTCTGATACAGCTTCCAAATTAGCTTTCATCGTATCATTCAACACAGGAATCATTACTTTTTGTAATGGTTGACGTACTTTATTATCACTCAACTTACGTAGTGATAAAATCATACTTGTTGCCGTTTGTGCTAAATGTGTTTGCTCTTCTAATTCGGCTTTAATCAATGATTCGTCTGCAACTGGGAAATCTGCTAAATGCACAGATTCTGCTGCATTTTTACCTGTAGCTGCGTTCAAATCTTTGTATAAACGATCCATGAAGAATGGTGCGATTGGCGAACCTAAAATTGAAACAGTTTCTAAAACTTTGTACAATGTTTGGTAAGCTGCAATTTTATCTTTCGAATAATCACCTCTCCAGAAACGTCTTCTTGATAAACGAACGTGCCAGTTTGATAAATTATCAATCACAAATTCTTGAATTGCACGAGCTGCTTTTGTTGGTTCATAATCAGTTAAAAATGCATCAACTTTTTTCGTTAATGTATTCAATTCAGAAATAATCCATTGATCCAATTCAGCTCTTTCATTTACAGGAATTTCTTCTTCCTCAAATGTAAATCCGTCTACATTCGCATATAAAGCGAAGAATGAATAGGTATTGTATAATGTTCCGAAGAATTTACGACGAACTTCGTCAACTCCAGCAATATCAAATTTCAAGTTTTCCCAAGGTTGCGCATTCGCAATCATGTACCAACGCGTTGCATCAGGACCATAAGTTGCCAATGTATCAAATGGATCGACTGCGTTTCCTAGACGTTTAGACATTTTTTGTCCGTTTTTGTCTAAAACCAATCCGTTTGACATTACATTTTTGTACGCTTTCGAATCAAAAACTAATGTACCGATTGCATGTAATGTATAGAACCAACCACGTGTTTGATCGACACCTTCTGCAATAAAATCAGCTGGATACATTGTTCCGTTATCAATCAATTCTTTATTTTCGAATGGATAGTGAACTTGCGCATAAGGCATTGCTCCAGAATCAAACCAAACGTCAATCAAATCAGCTTCTCTTTTCATCGGTTTTCCAGATGCAGAAACTAATGTAATTTCATCTACTACATTTTTGTGTAAGTCGATCAAATCATAGTTTTCTTCTGTCATATTTCCAACTTCGAAATTTTGGAAAGGATTAGAAGTCATTACGCCTGCCGCAATTGATTTTTCAATTTCAGCAACTAATTCTTCTACAGAACCAATTACAGTTACTTCGTCCCCTTCTTCAGTTCTCCAAATTGGCAATGGAATTCCCCAATAACGAGAACGAGATAAGTTCCAATCGTTCGCATTTTCTAACCAGTTTCCGAAACGTCCTTCACCAGTTGCTTTAGGTTTCCAATTGATTTCTTTATTCAATTCAACCATACGGTCTTTTACATCCGTTACTTTGATGAACCAAGAATCTAATGGATAATATAAAATCGGTTTGTCGGTTCTCCAACAATGTGGATAACTGTGTTTATATTTCTCTACTTTGAACGCTTTATTCTCCTCTTTCAATAAAATCGCGATTTCTACATCAACCGATTTTTCAGGAGCAGTTCCATCATCGTAATATTCATTTTTCACATATTTACCTCCGTAACCTTCTGGTAAGTCAGCCACAAAACGACCTTGTAAATCTACTAAAGGAACAGGATTTCCATGCGTATCTAATACCAACATTGGAGGAACACCTGCATCTTTTGCAACACGCGCATCATCCGCACCAAAAGTAGGCGCAGTGTGTACGATACCTGTACCATCTTCTGTTGTTACGAAATCTCCAGGAATTACTTGGAAAGCATTCTCTACATTTTCGTAAGGCAACGCCCAAGGTAATAATTGCTCATAACGCGTTCCAACTAAATCAGCACCTTTGTATTCTCCAACAATTTTGTAAGGAATTGTCTTATTTCCTGCCGCATAAACTTTGAAATCTTCTTCTGTTTCTGCTAAGAAATATGGTTTACCGAATTGTTTAGCAACCAATGGTTTTCCTAAAATTACGCGAATTGGCTCGAATGTATATTGATTGAATGTTTCAACTACAACATAATCGATAGTTGGACCAACTGTTAACGCTGTATTTGATGGCAACGTCCAAGGTGTCGTTGTCCAAGCTAAGAAATACACATCTCCATCAAAATTATTGAATAGAGTCGTAGAATCTTTCTTTACTTTAAATTGAGCAACAATCGTTGTATCCGTAACATCTTGATAAGTTCCTGGTTGATTTAACTCGTGTGAAGATAAACCTGTACCAGCTTTCGGAGAATATGGTTGAATTGTATAACCTTTGTACAACAAATCTTTGTTATAGATTTGTTTCAACAACCACCAAACAGACTCCATATATTTTGGTTTATATGTGATATATGGATCTTCCATATCCACCCAATAACCCATTTTTTCAGTCAAATCATTCCACAAATCTGTGTAACGCATTACTGTACGTTTACACGCTTCGTTATATTCTTCAATTGAAATTTTAGTTCCAATATCTTCTTTAGTAATTCCTAATTCTTTCTCAGTTCCCAACTCTACTGGTAAACCGTGCGTATCCCAACCCGCTTTACGAAAAACTTGTTTTCCTTTCAAGGTTTGGTAACGACAAAATATATCTTTGATAGAACGTGCTAAAACGTGGTGAATCCCTGGCTTTCCGTTTGCAGAAGGAGGACCTTCATAGAACACAAAAGATGGATTTCCATCGCGCGTAGAAATACTTTTCTCGAAAACATTATTTTGTTTCCAATCTTCTAACGTTTCTTTTGAGACTTGTACCAAGTCTAAGTGCTTATATTCTCTAAACTTTTTTGCCATCGAATTCTTTCTTATTTCTTCTAAATCAAGGAGTGCGAATATAAGAAATTTTTACATATTTTTATTGTTATAGAAACGAAAATCATATTAATAATTGCTTAAATTTATCCCGATATTATAGATTTAACAATTCTTGAATAAAAATCAGATGTTTTCAGATTTAATTCAGCATTAACCAAATAATTAACAACAATTTTTAAAGATATTTTTTCGATGAAAAAAGGCTTCAAATATTACTCGATTCTATTCATTATTTTGCTTTTTGCAAGTTGTTCCAAAAACGAAGATTATACGGTTTTGATTCCAACAGATGCAGATTTTGTTGCGTTGATAAATCCAAAATCAATTGCAGAAAAAGGTAATTTTCAGAAATTAGAACAATACAAAATTTATCAATTAGCCGAAGGCGAACTTAAAAATCAAGATCCGACTTTTGATCAATTATTAAATGATATCAAAAACAATCCGACCTCAGCAGGCGTAGATATTATCAGTCCTATTTACCTTTTTGGGCAAAAAATTAATGGAAAAAATATGGTTGCGTTGATTACAAATATGCGCGACAAAGATCAGTTTGAAAAACATTTATCAACCATTTACAAAGGTTTATACAAAAAAAATATTTCGTTTGAAAAGAAAGATGGTTTTACGACGATTTCTGGATTCAATAAACCGTTTATGGCTTGGAATAAATCTCAATTTTTATTGATTGTTTCTGAATTTGGTGTTGGAGAAAAAGCAATTCAAGATTATTTTACGAAAATTATCAACGATAAACATTCACTTGCGAAGGAAAATAATAGTTTTGGAGATTTTGTTAAAAACTCGCAGGATATCAACATTTGGTACACCGGAAACTTTTTGAAAAACTTCTCAAAACACGAAAGTTCTGAAAAGAAAAATCTTGATTTTACAAAAAGTTCTTGGGTTAATTTTATTTCATTTACTTCGGACGGAATTAGTTTTACGCAGAAATTTCATCCAGATGCAATTACAAAAGTTGAATTGCAAAAACATCCGATGTGGAAATCGAAAATCAATACTGATTTTTTTAAATATTTTCCTGCGCAAAGTTACATGAACATTGGACTTGGAATTTATCCTGCCAACACGCGTTATGTATTCGAAAATCAAAATTTCTTAACTACTTTTTTAGAACAATATGACATTGATTTGAACAAACTAGAGCAAAGTTTTGAAGGCGAAGCTTTGTTTAGTGTATATGATTTTGAGATCGGAAAAGCATTTAATCCAAATGATTTTTTTGGTAAGAAAGAAGCTTTTATCAAGCAAGTTGTTTATCCGCAATTTGTTTTAGGAGGAAAAATGAAAAACGATCTTTTCTTCAACGAATTTATTAAATCTCATCAAGAAAATATTCAGAAAATTGGACCTTATTACATGTTACCAATTTCGACAAATATGAAGATTTATATGACATACAAAAACAATTTGATGTACATCACAAATAATCAATCGATTATGAATCAATATTTGAACAAAATGGTAAGTTCTTCAAATTTTGTCACAACAGAATACGCTACAAACGCTTCAAATCCAATGTTTGGTTACGTGAATCTAAATTTTGATCAATATCCAAAAGAAGTTCAAAATTATATTTATCAACAAATTCCGTTCGGAAACACGAAAGAAATGCAAACGGTTTTATCTTATTTTGATCACATCGATTACCGCGTTTCGAATGAATACACAAAAACAGGAAAAATACATATGAAAAAGACGGATAAAAATAGTTTGGAAGTGATTTTCTTACTTTTGGACCAAGCTTATTCACTATTTTTCAATCAAGCTGCACAACAAAATGGAAATTAAAATCAGTCAACTTGTTCCGCATCCTTTGAAAGAATTTGGGTTCGAACAATCTGAAATTTGGAAAAATACATACACTTTTTCAAGCGGAAATATTTATCAAATCGTTGCACATTCTGGTGTTGGAAAATCGACGTTGATTAATATTTTGTACGGTGATAGAAAAGATTATGACGGAGAAGTTTTGTTTGATGGACAAAATATTAAGAATTATTCTTTGAATGATTGGACAAAAATTAGACGCGAAAAAATTGCGTATGTTTTTCAAGGTTTGCATTTGTTTGAAGAATTAACTTTGATGGAAAATATCCAATTAAAAAATGTATTAACACAACATCAATCCGAAAATCAAATTATTGAATGGATTGAAAAAGTTGGTTTAAAAAGTCATTTACATCAAAAAGCGATTCATCTTTCTTATGGTCAACGTCAACGAATTGCTGTGATTCGCGCACTTTGTCAACCATTTGATTTTCTACTTTTGGACGAACCTTTTAGTCATTTAGATGAAATAAATCAACAACTTCTGATTGATTTAGTTACCAAAGAAGCTGCAAAAAATAACGCTGGAATCATCTTTACAAGCTTACACGAAATTCACGATAAACGCCTTGCAAATGTCATTCAACTCTAAAAATTTAATTGAAAAATTGGTTCGTAAAAACCTAAGTTTCTTGCGAATTACAACCTTTTGTTTTTTCTCTATTATCGGATTTTTCATCTTGATTTTGGCTGGAACAATTTATTTGGATTATGCCAAAAATTTTGGAGAAGATAGTTCAGTTTGGAAAGCAAATTATGTGGTCTTAAACAAAAAAATATCGTCTTTACAAACGTTGACTGGTGAAAAACCAAGTTTTAGTGAAGATGAAATTAATGATTTGAAATCACAGAATTTTGTTGCAAAAGTCGGAACATTCAAAAGCAGTCAATTCCCTGTAAAATTACAAGTTGGTGGAGTTGCTGGAATTCGTGGTTTTTCGACTGATTTATTTTTCGAATCTGTTCCAGAAGATTTCATTGATGTAAAAGAATCAGATTGGAAATGGCTAGAAGGACAAGATTTTATTCCGATTATTATTCCGAAAAGTTATTTGAATTTATACAATTTTGGTTTTGCAACAAGTCAAGGTTTACCACAAGTTTCGGAAGGATTATTTACTAAAATTCCTTTTCAATTGATTTTAGGAAAAGGAGAAAATCAGAAAGTATATCAAGCGAGAATTGTCGATTTTACAACAAAAATTAATACCATTTTAGTTCCCGAAAACTTTTTGGAGTGGGCAAATCAAACGTATGCACCTCTAAAAAGTTTAGCACCATCAAGAATTGTTGTTGAAACGAAATCTCAAGGTGACGAAAATGCTTCGACTTATTTTGAGCAACAAAATTATGATATCAACAAAGATGAATTGAAAAATAATGAATTGACGTATTATTTAAAATTAGCTTTTTCCTTGGTTTTATTTATTGGTTTAATCATTGTTTTTGCAGCGATTTGGTTGATGATTATCAATTTTCAATTGATGATTGAAAAGAACAAGCATAAAACGAAAGATTTATTTTTGATTGGTTACAACATCAATCAATTGACTCGTCCGTATCTTAAATTTTCGATTATATTTATGTTAATCAGTTATCTCATTTCGATTCCATTGGTTTATTTTGTTTTGGATATTATCAAAGAAAAAGTCGGAAAATTTATGGCAACAGAAACTTCGCATGTTTGGGAAGTGATCGGTTTTGGATTAATCATCGTGATTATTTTATTCATTATTAATAAAATAATTTTGACACAATCGATCAAAAAAATTGCATTGAAAGATTAATGCTAAATTTTATAAAAACATAAAAAAGGATTCTGAAAAACTCAGAATCCTTTTTATTTATACTTAAATATTCTCGATTAGAACGAATATCCAACTCCTACAGAAAACGAATGATTTTTAACATCAGCACCAATTGCTGTACCATTGTTTGTATTTTCTGTAAGTCTTGTTAATCCCATATAATATCTAGCACCAACATTGATATTGTCTGTTACATTGTATCCTAAACCGAAGTTAACACCAAAGTCAAAGTTTTTTACGTCATCTTTTACATCAAACTTTTGTTCTGTTGTGTAAACGGTATTATTCGCATATGTACTTGTAGATTGTTTATTGCTCGCATACATGTTAAATCCAAATTGTGGACCAGCCTCAATATTGAAACGAGATGCAGCAGGATAGTATTTGAACATGATTGGAACTTGAATATAATCTAAAGTCGTTTTATTTTTACTTTTTACAGTTGTATTTCCTACTTCCATTACTTCGTCTTTGTACTTCCCTCCTATTCTTGTAAAATTTACCTCTGGTTGAACAGCAAAACGATCAGTAAGTGGAAAATGTCCATAAACACCTGCACTAAAACCAACTTTATAATCATTGTCCTTTACATCATCTCCATTAAAAGAAGACATATTAACACTCGATTTTATACCAAATTGTGACGATGTTGTTTTTTCTTGTGCGCTCAAACTTACAACTCCTAACATTGCAGCAGCAATAAAAAATATTTTTTTCATCTTTTAAATTTTATAGTTCTAATTATGATGTATGCATAATTTCAAGTCTTGTGCCAAATAATGTTAAAAAAGAGTACTACAAATATTAATTAACTCATATTAAATATATTAATCATTTAATTTTAACATTCATAAAAGCATTTTAATAAAAAAAAGCTACATCTTTCGATGTAGCTTTTATCAATTATACGTTATTTTCTATTTAGAATTTATAAGCGAAACCAACAGATACTGCATTATATTTCCAATCTACAGTGTTATTATTTTCTGGACCCGCAGAAATTCCTTTATACCCTGCATATAAATCCCATGTTGAAGCAGAATAGCCAATTTTAGGCTGCCAAAATAAACCTCCTTCATAACCGTCAGTTGTAGCGAAAGCATAACCTAAATCAGCACCTACAAATAAATTATTACTAAATTCATATTTAGCTGTTGCTGCTAATGGAATAAATCCAACATCATCTTTTTCAGCTACAACTACATTATTAATTTTATACTCTTTTCCAATAAAATGATCATAACCTACTTTAGCACCTAATTTAAAGTTATTTGCAATAGGATATAAATAAGCTAAATCTACTCCGATATTAAATGAAGATACATCTGCTGTCTCTCCTACTGGAATACCTACGTGAACTGTACCTTCAACACCTGTTGTTTGTGCTGAAACTCCTACCATACCTGCTACTGCGAAAGCAGCTGTTAATAATACTTTTTTCATTTTTATAATGTTTTAAAATATTTACAATTTTGTTAAACTTATTTGTATAATTTCAATTTGTGTGCCAAACTCCAAAATTCAATAATGATAAAACATACTAAAATTAACAATTACTTAATATTCAAAACTTTATTTCACAAAAAAAGCTCCAAAATAATTTTGGAGCTTTTCTATTTTTATTGATTTGACTTATTGTCCGACCATTTTGTATAAAATATTCTGTTGTTGTTTTGCATAATTGGTATCAATTTCTGCTGCTACACCAATCATTTCGTCTAAATAATTAAACTGATTCATGATTTTTGCTTGATCAGCTGCATCAACTTTTCCATCCGCAATAACTTCTTTATATAAGGTTTCGAATTTCTTTAAAACAGGATTATAAGCAGATTCGAAAACTTTCAATGCTTTTTCTTTGTCACCTCTTTCACCTAAAGCGGAAGCTTCATTGTAGATTGACATCATCAAATCATTTTTAGCCGCGGCTAAATCTGAACCAATTGAATATCCTTTTCCTGAAGGTAACGACTCGAAGAAAGCAATTTTTGCATTCGCTTCTTTACGAACATGTGCAAACAATTCTTGTGCTTTTTTATCCTCACCAGCTTTCAAATAAATTCCAGCAATTCTACTCACACCATAACCAATATCGTATTTCGCTAAAGCAGGAATTTCTAACATCACTTTGTCTAAAACTGCAATCGCTTCTTTTTTGCGTCCAGCATTCAATAAATCATCTGCCAAACGAACTGCAGTATTTCTATAAGAAGATGTGTAATTACGCTCTGTCAAACTAAATGACGCATCATGATTATTATATCCAGACCATTTATATGAATTAAATGTTCTTAATAACATATCATTATCAGAAGCTCCAATAATTCCTCCTTTACCAAAAGGTGTATAAATTGGAACTAATTTATAACTCATTCCAGCATTTAATAAATAATCATTCATATAGAATGTATTTTCTGGATCAGAAATTCCTCCACCACTAAAGTAAATAGGACGATCCCAATTGTATTTCGCCATCATTGACAACAACAATAAATTGTTTTTGAATAAACTTGATGCTTTGATATTAATTGTGATTGAATCAACCATTTTATCTGCATCTTTTGCACTTACAATTCCATATTTTAGAGCGTTTGCTTTATTTACAGGAACAATAATTTTAGAAACAGGTAAATAATTTGCTCCACCAATTGGATAACCAAAATAATCTGCTAAAGCTTGTTTCTCTGGTGATTTATTATCTAAAATAAAATCCATCGCTTCTTTAGCTGTCATACTATCAGTTGTGATATATTTTTGCAAAGGTTTTAAACTTTTATAAACTGACATCACTTGGTTTGGATCAATTTCAGGATCAGATAAATATTGAGCAACTTGTTCAATTGGCATTTGACTTAACGTTTCTAATGTTTGATTAGATCCTGGTTTGATGAAACTATTCAATTGATCAAAAATATTTTTAATAGAACCTCCAACAACAAAAATTTGATCGTTAGTTCCAGATTGATAATCTTTCGGTTTCAAATCACTTGGAAGAGGCGCTGCATTGTACGTTCTACGTAACAATTGTTCTAAATTCCATGGAGAAGCAGCCAACGTTAAATTCGCAATTTTTACATCATCACGGAAATTTTCGGTTTCTTGTAATCCCCAAAGTGGATAAGTATCATTGTCTCCATAGACAAAAAGAATAGCGTTTTTATCGAGCGGATTCAGATAATTGTAAGCTAAAGAATAAGCTACAGAACGCTCTGAACGATCGTGATCATCCCAGTTTTGAGCTCCCATTAAAATTGGAATACCAGCTAAAATAACTGTCGTTCCAATTGCTAAAGATGGTTTCAATTCTTGCTTCATCAATTTCTGAAGTAATAAATAAACTCCTTGTACACCCAATCCTGCCCAAATCGCAAATGCATAGAAACAACTTACCAATGCATAATCACGTTCACGAGGCTCGAAAGGTTTTACAGATGTGTAAAAGATGATTCCGACACTTGTTAAAATAAACAATGACAACAATGACCACCAGTTAACAAAATTTCTGTTTAATTGTGTAAATAACCCGATTAAACCTAAGAATAATGGTAACATGAAATATACATTTGTTCCATCATTTCTATATTCATCTGGTAATTTTGATTGATCTCCTAAACGTGGATTATCAATAAATGGAATTCCTGAAATCCAATTACCTTTTGTAATCTCAAAATTACCTTCTAAATCATTTTGACGACCAGAGAAATTCCACATAAAGTAACGAATAAACATATAGTTGATTTGGTAATCAATAAAGTAATTAAATTGTTCACCAAATGTAGGTGGTTCGATATCTAAAATCTCACCATATTTCTTAAGTTCTGCAACTTTTAATTGTCTATTTTGACGCTTTTCTACCAATTGAGCGTACATTTGTTGCGCTTCTTTATCACCAGCATATTGTGCATTCAAAGAGAATTTTGGAAAAGCATAAACTGCCGCATAATTCTCCATTACACCTGGATCTGGACTAAACATTTTAGGGAAAAACTTTACATATTTATCTTCGTATGTATAATCTAAACGATCCGAAACTTTCAAATATTTTCCTGTACGTTGATCCTTGATATATTCAGAACTACGAACTGTACTTTCTGGCGCTCCGTTAGTATCACGTTTGATTCCATCACTTGCAATATGAGCCGTAAAAACTGGTCCGTACATCACAGGCCAAGAACCATATTGTTCGCGATTAAAATAATCTAAAACACCCAAAGCTGTATCAGGATCATTCAAATTCATATGAGGATTTGCGTTTGCACGAATCGGAATAACTAACCAACATGAGAAACCAATCAACATAAAAATCACACACCACGAAATTGTATTCAATAATGCTGAACCATATTTCTGAGTTAATTTAATCGCAAAATAGAAAACTGCAATTAAAATGATAGCGGCGATAATTGTTCCTGAATTAAAAGGCATTCCCAAATTATTTACTACATAAATCTCTGTTCTTCCAAAGAATGTCATCACAACTGGGAAAATTATTTTGAATACAAAAGCTAAAATAATCAACGTAATTACATTTGCGATTAAGAAACTTTTGATTGTAAATCTATATTTTCGAGCATAATATACAAAACAAACTGCTGGAATTGCTAGCATTGCCATTAAGTGAACACCAATCGATAAACCAATCACCAACGAAATAATTACTAACCATTTGTTTCCTCTAGGTGTATCTGCTACTTGATCCCATCTTGTAATCAGCCAAAATAATAGCGCAGTAAAGAAAGATGCCATTGCGTAAACTTCTCCTTCTACCGCAGAAAACCAGAATGTGTCGCTAAACATAAAAATTGCAGCTCCAACTAATCCACTTCCTAATGTTATAATTTTTTGAGAAGCATTTAGTTCAATCGCATCAACATTCATTGGATCTTGCGTTTTTGCAAACATTTTTCGAGCAAAATATGTAATTGTCCAAAACAAAAACATAATTGTTCCTGCACTATACAAGGCAGATGTACTGTTGATTAATATGGCGTATTTGCTTCCGTCACCAAAAGCTAAACCAGACCAAACTGCTCCCATTATTTGGAACAAAGCTGCCCCTGGTGCATGCGTAATTCCCAATTTTGCTGATGATACAATGTACTCACCACAATCCCACAAACTCAGGTAACGCTCCATCGACGCCAAATACAATATTGTCGCTATCAAGAACATCGCAACACCCAAGATGTTGTTCCACTTTTTGAAATTTATATCCATTTTGTTTTAATAAACTATCTTGCGAAAATAAGATAAAAAATTGATATAGCTTAGGATTGAAATGATTAAATTCTGATTAGAATCTCATCTAAACAATATAGATTTATCGAATATTTTAAAATTAATTTTAAATTTTCTAATCGATTCATTTACATATTAACAAAACATCAAATCCTTCAAAATTAAGATACATTTTCTCAAATAGTTTTGATTCTAAACTTTTTTCATCTAAATTTGCAATGCAAAAAGCAATGCCTTTAACAGACAAAATTCTACAAACGGGCTTCACTTTTGACGATGTGTTATTAGTGCCTGCCTACTCAGAGATATTACCGAACCAAGTATCTCTACAAACAAGATTCACAGACAATATCACCCTTAACATTCCGATAGTTTCTGCAGCAATGGATACTGTATCCGAAGCAAGATTAGCTATTGCATTAGCGCGTGAAGGAGGTTTATCTTTCGTTCACAAAAATATGTCGATCGAAGAACAAGCGAATGAAATTGATATGGTAAAACGTTCGGAAAACGGAATGATTTCTGATCCAATTACTTTATCTCGTCATCACAAGTTACAAGACGCAGTAAACTTAATGGAGAAATATAAAATCTCTGGTTTACCTGTTGTTGAAGAGGATAGAACATTGGTTGGAATTATTACAAATCGTGATATTCGTTACCAAGAAAACTTCGATCAATTGGTAGAAGATGTGATGACAAAAGAAAATATCATCACTTCTGATATTGATACTGACCTTAAGAAAGCAAAAGAAATTCTTTCTCGTTACCGTATCGAAAAATTACCAATCGTTGACGAAAACAATAAATTAATTGGATTAATCACGATTAAAGATATTGACAACTTAACAGAATTCCCTAACGCATGTAAAGACACAAAAGGTCGCTTACGTGTTGGAGCAGGTGTAGGAGTTGGTGCTGATACATTAGAACGTGTTCAAGCTTTAGTAAACAAAGGTGTTGATATCGTAGCGTTAGATTCTGCTCACGGACATTCAGCTGGAGTTATTAGTAAAGTTGCTGAAGTTAGAAATGCTTTCCCTGAATTAGATATTGTTGGAGGAAACATTGTAACTGCAGAAGCTGCAAAAGCTTTGATTGATGCTGGAGCAAATGCTTTAAAAGTTGGTGTTGGACCTGGTTCTATCTGTACAACTCGTGTTGTAGCTGGTGTTGGTGTACCTCAGCTTTCTGCTATTCATGACGTGCATTCTTACGCAAAAACAAGAAACGTTTCAATTATTGGAGATGGTGGTATCAAATTATCAGGAGATATTGTAAAAGCAGTTGCTGCTGGTGCAAACTTGGTGATGTTGGGAAGTTTATTCGCAGGAACAGATGAAGCGCCAGGAGAAGAAATTATTTTCCAAGGTCGGAAATTCAAAGCATATCAAGGAATGGGTTCTTTAGCTGCAATGAAACGCGGTTCTAAAGATCGTTATTTCCAAGCTGATGCGAAAAAATTAGTTCCAGAAGGAATTGAAGGTCGTGTTCCTCACAAAGGTTCTATTGCAGAAGTTGTTTACCAATTATGCGGTGGATTACGTGCTGGAATGGGTTACTGCGGAACTCCAAGTATTCAAGATTTAATTGAAAACGGAAAATTTGTACGTATCACAGGTGCTGGTTTACACGAATCTCACCCACATGATGTTGTGATCACAAAAGAAGCTCCTAATTATTCGAATTAAGAATTATCAATATATTAAACAAAATAGCAAGCCAATTGGCTTGCTATTTTGTTTAATATTCATCTTAAAGTTTATTCATATAATCAACAAGTTTAATTTTATCTTTCTCTAAACTTAGATTCAAATTATTCTTATTTACAAAATCTACTAATTCTGGACTATTTTGAATTTTATTTAATTGTTTTTCATTTGTAGGAAAAACATAAAACTTATCTTCTTTATGTCTAATTAAATATAAGTCACTGTCATTCACCAATGAGAATTTTGTATTTGCTTTATTTGCATTATTTTTAAATTCTCCGTGAGTAATAATTTTTTTATTCCTTTTATATAAAGAATATTTTTCTTTATCATAAACTAAAACCTCTAAATACCCTTCAATTTTTCCATTTTTAGTTGGATATTTAAGAAATTGATATTGAGTTAAAGGAAAATAAATCATCAATTCAGGAACTTTTGTTAAATTAAAAATCTGTCCATCTTTTTCAAATTCCATTTCATCTGAATAAGCATTGTATCTAAGTTTAGAAAAGTCTAAATTAAAACCTTTTATTTCTATATCCTCAAAATTTGGATTAAAATACTGGCTACCTTCATATTGAGTTATCACTTCACCTTTATTTCTTAAAGCAATTTCATTTTGAATATTACTTATTTGATGGGATATTCTTTCATTTAAAGTTCTATCAACCCCATCTGTTAATAAATTTTGTTGAGCATTGACACCTAAACAAAAAGAAGCAAAAAAACAAAATATTTTAATTTTTAACATACTCATAATATTTACTATCCAATATACAATTTATTTCATTAAAAATCAATAAAATAAAAAAAGCAGCAAAAATAATTTTGCTGCTTTTATAAAGAAAATGGATATTATATTATTTAGTCATCCACCATAATTTTCCATTAATTGGATCCTTTCCGCCATAAGCTGAAACTGCTTCATTCCAATTTGTAGTATTAAGAGTTTGTTCACCTAATGGATATGAAATTCTATACGGAATATCAGTCATACCTGCTACTAATGGAGTGAATACGTATGGAGTACCATCTATTTCATATCCAGTTTGACCAGGTAATAATAAAATACTACCATTAGGATATCCTGTACGTCTATATTCTACCCAAGCAGTTTGAGGCTGCATATACAAAGCAATATACTTTTGAGTAATTACATTTTCTTTATTTGCAGCTGGTAATGCAGCTACATAAGCATCAATTTTAGCTTGATCTACTCCCCATTTTTGCATAGATGCTATCACACCATTCACATAATTAGTTTGGTTCCAACCATTAGCTTCTGATAACAAGAATTCTACTTCAGAGTATTCCATTAAAACCTCAGCATAATCTGCAGAGAAAATAGTTTTTGAAAATGGAGATACTTTAGATACCTGATTATTTGATGATAAACGATCAGAAGGTAATCCATAAGGAATTCCTTGATATTTTGTAATATCATCCGTTTCTACATAGTTACCTGAACCAGCGTTAGCTTTTGATGTTCCTAAAGGTGCAGCATATTTTTGTAAACGTGGATCAACTCCATAATTACCAGATTGTCCTTTTAATAATCTTATTAATTGATTATTCACATAGAAGTCATTTCTATTTCCTACAAAAAATTCACTCCAAAATGGAGAACCTTCCACAGCCGATGTTCCATAATGTTGCAAAGCATTGTCTTCATTTGAGGTAAAAATTCCTTTTGCAATAGCATCTTGCATTTCAGCTTTCGCTTCAGGATATACATCTTTAATTTGGTTAGCAATTCTTAAACGTAACGAGTTTGCAAATTTTTTCCATTTAGATGCATCTCCAAAATAAATTTGGTCACCAATTTTATTCTCAGGACTTGTAAATACATTCTTTTCAGTAATATCCAATTGCGCTTCAGCTTCTTTTAGCTCTTGTAACAAATTTTTAAAGATAACTTCTTGCTTAACATATTTAGGTTGAGCATACGTATCAATTTGTAAAGCTTGAAAATCTGGATTCTTTGCACCACTTAATGACCAATAAGGTACATCACCGAAATAATTTGTCAAATCCAAGAATTCGTAAGCCATCATAATACGTGCTACAGCAATCTGTGTATCAACATCTCCGTAAGCAGCTTGTTGTGGTCCTAAAACAGGATCTGTACAAATACTTATTACCTTTTTTAAGTTAGATAAAGATCGATAACTTGCGTTCCATGCTTGATCTCCTGTTGTCGTACGATAAGCGTATTTATCCTCTTCTGTATAGTTTCTCTGTGCTGAATATTGTACCCAAGGCAATAACATACGTCCAGACACCCATCCATCTCTCATTTCATCAACAAATATTTTAGTTGCAATTGGAAAGATTGTATATGTAGGCGCATTTTCGGGTGCATTAGGACTAATATTCATTTCTTCAAATCCATTATCGCAAGAAGATAATAAAGCACTTCCTAATAGTGCTGATAATATAATTGTTTTATTGATTCTCATAATAATTTAATTTTTAGAATTGTAACTTAAGATTCATACCATAAGTTCTTGTAGATGGTAAAGACCCTCCTTCAATACCTTGTATATTTCCAGAACCATAAGAAGCCATTTCAGGATCAAATCCTTTTTTATCTAATCCCCATGTAGCTAAGTTTCTACCAAATGCAGATACAGTAACGTTAGCAAAAGGCCCTGCCCATTTTTTAGGGAAAGTATACGATAAAGTTACTTCACGTAATTTGATGTAGTCTGCATCAAAAACATTTCGGCTATCTACACCATTATAATATGCTTTATAATAATCGTAAGCAGAAACTTCAGTTGTGTTTTTAACATATGATTTTGTTCCTTCATCCCACATTACACCATCTGCAACAACTCCATTCTCACGAACTCCATTAGCTGCTGTTTCTTCTAACATTCCAGAGTACATTCCCCACATATGTGAAGTAGAGAAGAATTTACCTCCTTTTTGAATATCAATTAATGCAGATAAAGAAACCCCTTTGTATGTAAATGTATTTCGGATACCCATGTTATAATCTGGAATAATTGATCCTAAGTTTGTTACTGCTGATTTTTCATAAAATCCATTTGCATCAACAACTTTATTTCCATTATCATCATAAACAAAATCTCTACCCATAAGCTGTCCATATTTCTGACCTGATATAGCCCATAATTGAACACTAAATGGTGCAGTTGATAAATTGTATGAATCCATTTCATCAGAAACTTTACCTACTTTATTGTTGTTTTTAGCAAAATTCCACGTTACTTTCCATTCAAAATCTTGATTTCTTAATGGAACAATATTTACTAATGCTTCAACACCTTCGTTACTCATCTCTCCTGCATTCAACCACTTATATCCATTTCCTGTAGACCAAGAGTGCTGAACTGGCACTAATAAATCTGTACGTTTCTCATTATAATAAGTCACATCAAAACCGAAACGATTATTAAACATAGATGCTTCTAAACCAACTTCCCATGTATCTTTAATCTCAGGTTTTAATAACGGATTCATCTTAGTATTTGACTGAATAAATGTAGGCGTTCCATTAAAGTTTATACTTGAACCTAATACATCCCCTGTTTGATATGGAGTTAAATCAGATGAAACTTGCGAAACACCTGCTCTTAATTTACCAAAATTTAACCAACTTGGTTTAAATACTTCAGAGAATACAAAACTCCCTGTGACAGATGGATAAAAATAACTATTATTTATTATAGGTAATGAAGAAAACCAGTCATTACGGCCCGTTGCCTCTAAGAATAACATATTCTTATATCCCAAAGAGATCATACCATATATAGAGTTCACTTCTGAAGTTTCTCTAAAACTCGATGTTGTTGGATTATCTAAACTATTTCCAATAAAATAATAATTAGGAACAACTAATCCACCATTTGTAGAAGATGATAATCTACTTTGTGTTTTGTGTCTTCTGTTCACCCCTGCAAAAGCATTTAAGGAGAAGTCTCCCCATTTTTTATCAAAATGTATACGTCCTTCATAGTTCATCTCAGTAAACTTATAGTACGCTTCAGAATACTTTGACATTGCTTGAGATCCTACTGCAACACGTTCAGACACTTGCATATCATAAGTATCTCCCATTACATTTGCAACAGCATAAAGTCCTGGTGCGATGTCATATTTAAACTCTACATTTCCATAAAAACGATCTCTTTTATCTTTTGATGTATTTTCATACACTACCCAATATGGATTATCAGAATATGCAGGAGTTCCTTCATCCCAAGATGTTCTATTCCAAGAACGCTGATTCCCATTAGCTAATTTATAATCTCTTAACTTGTTATAATCTAACTGTCTTTGTCCCCATTGGAACATTTTTTGAGCAACTGAGTTATCCCCGTATCCTACTTCTGGTCTATTAAAACCATCCGTTCTTGTATAAGTTAAATTAGTCGTTACAGTAAATACATCACTAAATTTATTAGATAAGTTAATACCTGCTGTTGTTTTCTTTAATGTAGAATTAGGTACAATACCTGTTTGATTGACATTAGATAATGAAACTCTAAAATTAGTTGATTCATATGATTTTGCAAAGGATACACTATTAGTATAAGCAACACCTGTATTAAAGAATGATTTAGCGTCATTTTTTGAAGCTCTCCAAGGCGTTGTTTTCATGTAATCGCTAGCAAACTCAGGATCAAAAGCATACCATTGTAAAACTTCTTGATTGTTAAATCTTGGTCCCCAAGATTCATCTGTAGCATAATCTACAATTTGATAATCTTTACCTCCAATATTTACAGTTTCAAAGGTATCAGAAGCTCCACCCCCATATAAATTTTGAAGACTTGGAATTTGATTAATTGATTCAAAAGCAACACCAGTATTAACAACGATATCTTCTCTACCTTTTTTTCCAGTTTTTGTCTTGATCATGATTACTCCATTCACAGCACGAGAACCGTATAAAGCAGATGCAGGTCCTCCTTTTAAAACGTTGATAGACTCTACATCATCTGGGTTAATATCAAACGCTCCATCACCATAATCACGACCTCCGCCACCACGCTGAGTATTTGTATCATTAACATTATTATTAGCTAATGGAATACCATCAATAACTATTAATGGCCTGTTTTCTCCTGTAATAGATCCAATACCTCTTAAAGTAATACGAGTAGATCCTCCTAAAGAAGAAGGTGCTGTAATCTGAGCTCCAGCTACGTTCCCTGATAAAGATTGTAATGCATTACTTCCTCTACCTGCTTGAATAACATCTCCTTTTACCTCTTGAGATGCATATCCTAATGATCTTTTATCACGAGTAATTCCTAATGCTGTTACTACAGCCCCTTCTAACTCTACCGTTTCAGAAGGCTTAAGAGTTACTTTATATTCTGAACCTGCACCAACTGAAAAAGTTTGAGTTGGTAATCCCATTGCTTCTACTGTTACTAAATCTCCTTGTTTAGCTTCAATACTAAACACCCCATTTTCGTCAGTGTAAGCTTCTTTTCCTGATGTTGTTTTTACAACAGCATCAGCTACTGGAAGTCCATCAGAGTCTGTTACAGTTCCTGTAACTGTCTTTTCTTGCGCATATAAAGAAGCTCCTAAAAGAAGTCCTCCTAATACAAACAAGTTTTTTAAATTTCTCCTCATCTGTTAAAACATTTTTAAAACTTTCATAAAGTTAAGATTTCTCTAACATTTACAAAACTTTTTTATGCTAAATTTTGATAACTTTGTTAAAAAAATAAAAAATTGTATAAAGTTTTATCAAATCACGAATATGAAATAGGTTGTGATGAAGCAGGAAGGGGTTGTTTGAGCGGTCCTGTTGTAGCAGCAGCAGTTATTTTGGGAAATGATTTTGAAAATGAAATTATTAATGATTCAAAACAATTATCTGAAAAGAAAAGAAATTCGTTGAGAACATTTATAGAAGAAAATGCTAAATATTGGGCAATTGGAATTGTTTGGCCGAATGAAATTGACGAAATAAATATCTTAAACGCTAGTTTTTTGGCTATGCATCGAGCTATTGATCAATTAGATTGTCCGAAAGATTTGATTGTTGTTGATGGAAATCGTTTTAATAAATACCATGATGTCCCACACGAATGTATTATAAAAGGTGATTCAAAATATATGAATATTGCGGCAGCATCTATTTTAGCAAAAACGTATCGTGATGAATATATGGAAAGAATACACGAAGAATTCCCCATGTACGATTGGAAAAAAAACAAAGGTTATCCAACAAAAGCTCATCGTTTAGCAATAAAAGAATTTGGAGCTACTCCTTATCACAGAATGACATTTAAATTATTACCAGATCAATTAAGTCTAGATTTATAAAAAGAGGTTGTTAATAAATTAACAACCTCTTAAAACTTAAAAAAATTAGTACAGCTTATTTCTTAGTCACTTTTTGCGAATAAGATTTTTTATCTGTTTTTATATTTAATAAATATACTCCTTTTGGATATTTAGATAAATCTATTTTTGATTCTTTTTTATCTATCTTATTTGTTTCTACTAACAATCTACCTGACATATCAAAAACTTGATAGCTAACAATTTTTTCTTTGCTTGACAGTGTAACAAAATCAGCAGTAGGATTAGGGTAAATATTAAACTCAACTTTATTTAAATCTTCTAATCCTAAAGAATTACAATTAATTTGTGCTGCCCATCCTTTTAACTCTAATCCACCATCTGATCTAAAACGAATTGTAATTGCTCCAGAGTCATCTGTAGAAACGAATGGTCCAGGAATTTTATTTCCGTTTAATTCTTTTCCATTTTCAAATAATTTTGAAGCATTACTAGATGTTCCATTATATACATTCATATAATCATAAACTCCATTTTCATCAGCAGGTTCTACATCAAACTCTGTAAAAGTGATTGACACTTTTTCGCCCGCAACAAGAGGTTTAAATACTTTTATAAAATTCTCATTAGGCGAGTAGTTTCCATTTGCTCCACCAGAATCATAATAAATATCTCCATTACAATAATCTCCAGGAATTTCAATAATTGATGTTACAGAAGAAGAATTAGATGTTGCTGTACATTTATTTGCTACTTCAATTCTGTAGTATGCATTTCGATCTAAATTTTCAAACTTTAATATTTTTGATGTCGTTTCTTTCCATTGAGCTTCTGTATCACCAATTTTCTGAAACTTATAAATCCAAACAGTTCCTACATCATCATTTAACGTATATGTAATATTCTGTCCTTCAAGAGAACCTGTTACAGATTTTATCGTTTGTTGACAAGTCATACTACAATCTGTACTTAAACAAATTTTACCGTCAACAGTAGCACGAATTAAATTCCCTGGTTGTTCTCCAAAACCATTTGAGAAATTAATACCAACTCCTCCTATTAAATGACAATAACTCATAATTGTACCTTTATCAGCATAAGGTATTGGTCCTGTAGGACAAGTACCTTCTGCTAAATCTGGATTAGCTGTAGGCGCGCAACCATCTATAGCTGTACCATCTCCATTCCATGAACATGCATGTGTATGAGGCGAACCTAATGCGTGCCCCATTTCATGTGTCATCGCCATAATTGTCCAAGAATAAACAGGCACATTATTATAAGTCATGTTAATTCCTGAATAAGCAAAATGATATTCATTATTACACATTGAATTTAGATAAGCAACAGAAGTTGTAGATGGATAATTAACCAAATGCGCTAAATCTCCATCAAATTCAGTTCTTGTTGTTCTAAATTTATTTAACTGAGCACTATAATTACCTGTATATGGATCTTGTTCTTTCCAAATCATCACTTTAGATAAAGAAGTTCTGATGTAATCATTTGTATAAAGTGTAGCTATATTATTATGAATAGCAGTCAACCAATTCAAAGTTTTTGTTTCATCTAAACCATTCTGCTTATAAGGGGCATAAGCAATCTCATAATAAACACGAACACATTTTTCTGTCATTTCATTCGTGGTCTTTTTTAAGATTTTTGGATCATAATTAGGTTTATAATTTTTATTTTCTTCTAATTGATCTAAAGCACACTTTACGTTACTTTTAGCTTCTACATTATATGAAGAATACGTTACATATTCTTCAGAATTTTGTAATTTACCAATAACCACATCTCCTAGAGCAGTAGATGAAGCAACACCAATCACTTGATCTTCGAAAATAGAAATTGCAACAACAGACGTTCTATCGCCTTGGATAATTCCTTGATAATACAATCCTGGTTTGTAATTGATTAATTTATTATTTTGATCGACTGCTTTAAAATTATCCGTAAACAATGCATCATTCTTTACTAATTCTAAACTAATTTGACGTCCTTCAAATGGAACATCTAATGTTAAAGAAGTTGGTTTTGATTGATATAATTTAGTTAATTCTGCTTTTTCTAAATTAAAAACAGAAACTCCTTTTGCAAAGTCTGCAAATTGATTCCCTTTTTGTTGAATTACATCGCTGAATACATCATACGATTTGAAACTACGACTCGTTAATTTAGCTTGCTCTACTTTTTTAGCAATCGGCCTTTCTTGACCAAAAGTAAGCGTACTAAATACGAACGCAATTAATAGTAAAATTAATTTCTTCATATTTATTCTGTGTTAATTGCTGTAAATATATTGCTTTTCAAATTTTATAGCACAAAAAAAGAGTAGATAAATTATCTACTCTCTCAATATTTAACAAAAAAAAATCTTCTTAAATCCTCACAACATCTGGAACTAATATCTCATATTTTCCCCCGTTTCGCATGACATCACGAACAATACTTGAACTGATGTAAGCTTTCCCAGAAGATGTCAATAAAAAGATTGTTTCGATATTATGATTGGTAATTGCTCGGTTTGTGTGCGCAATCGCTTTCTCAAATTCGAAATCGGCTGGATTACGAAGTCCACGTAAAATAAATTGTGCATTTACTTCATCACAAAAATCGACAGTCAGACCTTTGTAAGCCATTACTTCTACATTTTCGAATGTCGCAACCGAATCTTCAATAAACTTAATTCTTTGCTCCAAAGAAAACATATAATTCTTCGATGAATTTGTTCCAATAGCAACAATAATTTTGTCAAATAAAGGAACTGCACGCTCTATAATATCTAAATGTCCTAAAGTAATTGGATCAAAAGACCCAGGAAATACGGCTACTCTATCCATGCTGAAGGTCTATTTAAAGCAAATTCTATTTCACTATCCATCAAATCCTCTAATGCAATTCCTGAATGAGCAGCTTGCTGAGGAAAAATACTTGCAGGAGAAAAACCTGGTAACGTATTCATTTCAATAAAATGCGGTTCTCCATTTACAATAATATATTCTGAACGAGAAAATCCAGACATATTAATACATTTATATGCTTTAGCAGCAATTTCTCTTACTCTTGCTTCAACTTCTGG
>NZ_DLJI01000065.1:0-10290 GCF_002484185.1 Empedobacter sp. UBA7620
TCAAAATAAGTTTCAGCCATTGAATGTTTTAAATCATTTGCTACGCAAATAGTAAAACATTTTAACCATTTTCTTCAACTTTTTGACACTCGCCTCCAAATCATATGACATTTTTTTAATCCTTTTTCAAATACATAATACATTCTACTTTTTACATAGTACAAATCTAAAATTTCAATTCTCATATCTAACATCTAATCTGTACATTTTACTTAATACATAATACATTTTACAACTCAACACCGATACACGAACCTCGAACAAACCATACGGAACGCATATACAATGGATACAGAATGGATACAGCGCCGATACACAACCGATACATAAAAGTGTCATTTTCGATATACACCGATACAGGAATTTAACACTTTTTAACATATTATTTCTCTAATATTCTGTCATTTTGATAAATTTATTTCTATCACTTTTCAATCCCACATGAATTGAATAACCGTCTGTGCATTTCTATTATAGAAATACATATTTCTAGAGAGTGTATTTCACTTGATTTGTAGAGGAATAAAACCAAGTTTATTTATTGTATGAAGTTCGATGCGATTGTTTTGGAAGAAACGACCAAATACAAAAAACCGTGAAACTCATCATTATCTGCCGCTGAGGTACTGGTATACCGAGGAACAGATAAGTGAGCTCACGGCATAAGACGTGAGCTTATCTACTTACCATCTCGTTCCAAAAATTACCAGTTTTCAACGGCGAGACTATAAGCAATAGCTTAATATTTTCTATATAAGTATTGCAAAATTACATATTCTTGTAATTCTTTAATCAAAGATAGTAAAAAAAATCTAGTGTAGAAAACTTTACCTACAATTTTATTTCAAATAATATTGAAATTGCTCTTAAACTATTATCATGACAATTGAGGATAACAAAAGAAGTTATTTAATATATTTTGGAAAAAATCTCGAAAAAATTAGAACTGAAAAAGGTTTAAGCTATAGACAATTAGCTCAAAGATGTGATGTCGATTTTAGTGAGATTAGTAAAATTGAAAAAGGAGAAAGGAACATTCAAATTACAACAATTGTAGAGTTAGCTAAAGGATTAAACAAATCTCCTAAAGAATTATTTGATTTCGAAATAGAAGAGATATAAAGAGATAAAAATTTAGGGTGTGACACTGTACCAAAAACTGTGTAAGTATAAAATTCTGCTTGGGTTAAAATCGAGCAGAATTTTTTTTATACATTTAATATTTACATATTTATGGAAACAAAAGACCTATTTCCGGATGATTTTTTCAAACAGTTTAAAACTGGCGATGAACTCCAAAACTTTCTCAAAGACTTACAAAAGCGAGGAATTGAAAAAATGTTAGAAGGTGAGTTAGATGCTCACCTGGATTACGATAAGCATGATTTACGCAAGCAAGAAAATGTGCGTAATGGTTATTCTAGTAAAAAGATAAAAACGAGTTATGGCGAAGAAGAAATAAAGGTTCCTAGAGATCGTGATGCTAGTTTTAATCCGATGCTGATACCTAAACGAAAAAGCATGGTTGAAGGCTTAGAAAACGTCATTGTGTCGCTTTACGCCAAGGGAATGTCCGTTTCTGATATTGAAGAACAGATCAGAGAAGTCTACAATTTTGACGTTTCTCAATCGACCATTTCACGTATAACTGATGCTATAACTTCTGATATCGTAGCTTGGCAAAATCGCCCATTAGAACCTGTTTATCTAATCGTTTGGATGGACGGAATTGTTTTTAAGGTTAGAGAAGGTTCCAAAGTAATTAATAAAACCATTTATATCGCAGTAGGCTTAAAACGCGATGGACGCAAAGAAGTTTTAGGATTATGGTTAGGTAAAAATGAGTCATCATCCTTTTGGATGAGTGTTTTAACCGATATGAAGGCTAGAGGAACTGAAGATATCTTGATTACAGCAACCGATAACTTAAATGGTTTTACCGATACCATACGTACCGTTTTTCCTGAATCTAAAACACAAATATGTGTAGTACATCAGATTCGAAATGCTTGTAAATACGTTGTTTGGAAAGATAAGAAACAGTTTACTGCTGATATGAAAGAAATCTACAACGCGCCAACTAAACAGGCTGCTGAAGCTGCTTTAAATGATTTTGCTTCTAAGTGGGAACATAAATATTCTTATGCCATCCAAAGCTGGAAAAACAACTGGGAAGACCTTACGGTTTTCTTTGAATTCCCCGTAGATATTAGGAAAATCATATACACCACCAATCTAATTGAGAATTTAAACGGTAAAATAAGGAAGTACACTAAAAATAAATTATCCTTCCCTACAGATGAAGCTGTTATGAAATCCGTATATTTGGCTGTGAGAGAAGCAACTAAAAAATGGTCTATGCCAGTAAGAAACTGGGGAGTTATTATTGATCAATTTTTAATCCTATATCAAGAAAGGGTTAGACTCTAAAAAGTAGAACCTAACCCAAGCTTAATTTTTGAACTTACACACTTTAAGAGACAGTCCTTAGGGTGTTAAAAAAAATCATTACTAAAAATCCCCAAAGTGTTACTTTGGGGATTTTTATATTTCATCTATGATAATTTGAAATATTACACTTCTTCTTTAGATAAATCTAAATTATAAAAATCTTCAAAAAACATATCTAATCTATCTTTATCTGATTCATTAATTATAAATTCAATATCCTCTTGTTTAAAATCAGGAATACCGAAGTTCTTTATATAAGTCCCATTTAAAGAGTAATAAGAAGAAGAATAAGGTTTACTTGTTGATTTTATATAAAACCAAAATAAACGAGATTCCATAATTTTTTTAACCAATTGCATTTCTTCGTTAGAATGCCCAATAATAGCTTGTCCATTATAAAATAATAATTCATCATCATTACTCATAACATATGAAGGTATTTTATCTGAGAATTTAGGGAAAAATAATTTATTATTCACTTTTTCTAATGACTGAGTTCTTCCAAAAGCAAACCATTTTTCATAATCTCCTTTCCCTTTATCTCTACCTGAAAGTATTTGTCTTTTTTTCTGTAAATATTCAAATGCTTTAGGATAGGTCACTCTTAAATAATCTTCTTCTAATGCTTTCGGCTTAATATCGTTATTGTAAGGAAACAAAACTTTTTCTATAACATTATCAAAATCAATTTTTCTACTCAATTTATTTGAATTCAAAATATCTTTACAGATACCTTTTTCAATTGGATAAAGACTTCCATTCTGCAAATAATAAAATTCATCATCTTCATCAACTGGTTTGAATATATAAATATCATTCTTTAATGTAGCTATTCCATGTCTAGTTTTATATTTTTCACCAAAAGGTGTTCCCACAGATTCAATTTTAGAAATAATTTCATTATTATTCAGATTCCATCCATTCTTTGCATCAAGATTTTTATATTTTATTCTACTATATTGATTTCTTTTCGAAGGTAATTCCTTATTCTCGGATTTATAATATTCTATATAATTTTGTTCTACTTTTTCCAAAAAACAAATACAAGTATAAGTACTCTTAGATTTAAATATCTGAAGTGTCCCAAAATCAATAATCTTAATAGATGTATTATTTCTTTCAAAGTAAGCTCTTAAAGCCCTACCATTCAAACTTTTAAAAAAAGTATTCATTGTTATAAAGCCCAGAATACCATTAAGAGCTAAATTCTCATACCCTATTTGGAAAAAAGGAATATACAAATCTGGATTACCAGTAGTGCACACTTCCCAAAGTTTTACATTTTCTTTAGACTTTTCATCAAGATTACGAGCTGATACATAAGGTGGATTACCAACTATAATTTCAAAGCCATGAAAATCTTCTATTACTTCATTCCAATTAAACAGCAATGTATCTCCATGATGAATATTAAAATTAAACTCTTCAATATCCTCTCCTTCAGACAAAGCTAAAAGACTCAATAGCAATTTGCTTCTATTTACCGAATAATTTTGAATATCTAAACCAAAAATTTGATTTTCAAAAATATATTGGTATGTATTATTTGTTCTACGTTTTAACTCTTTTACAGCTGTATACAGGAATCCCGAGCAACCGCACGCGATATCCGCAACTTTAATATTATCCAGATCAAGATTATCCCTTTTTAATGATTCATTTACAATATAATCTCTTATATCCGAAGGTGTATATATTGCACCATTTATAATTCTGTCTGAAGGTGAGATAACAAATTCGAAAAGTTCAATTAGCTTTTCGATATCAAAAACATCTATTTCTTCATTAATGATTTCAATGAATTGAACTAAACTATCCCATTCTTGAATTTGATTTTCAGTGATGGAATATTCTAATAAAAAGCGATTCTCTAAAACGGCTAATTGATTTATTTCTAAAAAAGCAGACACAATAAGCCTATCAACTTCTAATGGTTGGGTTGGATAAGTTTTTAAGTATCTGAATATGTTTCTCATATAAAAATAGGGCAAATATCATTAATAGGGTTCCAAACTATATCACCCTCAGTGAAAGGCTTCCAGTTATTGGCTAAAGTATGGAAATATGGCTTCCAAATAGCAGTTTGATAACTTTGCTGTAGCTTAACAAATTCTCTCTCATCTTTTAGACTTTCAAATGCAATCGGATAAAAGTTAGAAGTAAGAAAACCAATTCCTAAAATAAAATCAACAGGTTTATGCATGATTCTAGGCGTATCAATATAAAATAGATCACCTAAATTAGGGTTATTTGACTTTGTTGGATTAAAATTATATTGTAAATGATAAATTGGATGTGGCTCTTTAGTATTTGTATTACCAATATGTTTATCAATATGAAATCCAAAATGATAAGTTTTTTCTCCAACACCTTTTATCATAACATTATATGCCAATTCAACGAATGGATCATTAAATGTATTCCAATGTTCAATCTTTGCCCGCAACTTCATATTCAAGATAACTTCTCCTTTTGTAATATCTTGAGGTTTTACATGACTTAATGTATCTAAGGGCATTTTAAAATCTTCAATATCATACCCCCAAATATTCTCATTTGTAGAACCATCTTTCAATTTTGGAATAAAGTCTTTATTCTGGAGTTGAGAAATTACGGTTTCTAATACCGAAGTAGTGACGTCTCCGCCAACTATTCTTGACAATAATTGGCTTAATTGTCTCAGATCTTTCGCCCTTTCATTTCTGAAACTCATATTTTTACTACTTACAGCCATATTTTATAAGTTTTTTTTACGCTCTTCAATTCTCTCTTGTTCAGAATAATGGGGCTCAATTCCTTTATCTACACCTATTCTTTCTAATACTGCATATAGAGATATGTATTTAGGTTCTTGCCATGATTTTAACTCATGTGATAATTTCACTTTAAATCCTTCTAATGGGTCTAAAGGATACTTAGTAGCTTCACAAATTGTCCAAAATTCGGTACTTGTATTAAGTTCTATGGATTCTGCTGCAATAATACCATGAACATTAAAATTTTTTTTCAGAATAGTAACCCTTTCTTCGGCTTTTAAAAATGAGAAATTCTTGTCTGAAATCGTTTTTAACTTTGTATTTAATAAATCAGCCCACCATCTATTCCAGCCATTCGAGAATAAGCCATTGAACTTACAGTCTTCAAATTTTGACAATAGTTCTGTCCAATGATCACCACTTGCTTGAATATTTACGCCTAGTCTCGCTGCTAAAACAGTTTCTTTAATTAAAGGGTTCGTACAGTGGAAAAGAGTTTTTACAGTAAAATGTGCAAAATCATATGGTACAATTATATCTTGATTATAGAAACGCTCAAATATCCTCTGGTCTAAATTTTTTAAATCTTCTCTTTGAAATATTTGATTTAGAGAATTTGCATCAAAAGGTAATATTTTATACCCTTCCGCTAATGCTTTTAGCTTCCTTGAAAATCGTTCATAATCTGGATTTTCTGATTTTCTAAAAGTATAATCAAACAAATCGTGACTTGTTTTATCTGATTTATATGTTTCTTTTATTTTCTCCCAGGTAGAACATAATACAATTGGAAAAGAAAGTATCTCTTTTCTTGCACTTATTGCTCTTAATTCTGCACTAATTGAAATTGCACTATACTCTAACTGATTTGGACCTTCTCCATCTAACCTTAAATCAATTAATAAACCATCATAATTTTCTTCAGCTATTTTTTGTTTTATTTTTGATTCTAAAACAGAAAAACTTAACCCTTTTTCTATTGAAAGCTGATGAACCTCAATTAAGCCTGTATCATTAAAACCACTGATTAATGATGTTATTGAGTCATCACTTTCATCATCAACATATATATATTTAGGTATTGACATTATTTATTTTTTTAGTTTTTTGGTATTTCTATTCTTATTGTTGTATTATAACCTTCTACAGGAGATGAAACATATATCTCTCCATTGTAGAACTCAATTATATCCTTTACGATTTTCAAGCCCAGCCCAGTACCTGTAAGAGCTGTAGCATCATTAGAAGTATGGTTAGAAGCTGTTGATGTAGTATAGAATGCGTTAAATATATTTTCTTCGTTTTCTTTGCTAATTCCATCACCATTATCCGAAAACTCTAAGAAAACAATCTTATCATCTTTACCACATCTAATAAAAATATTACCATCAGTTTTCGCTCTCTTAATTGCCTTTTTTGAATTAGTATACAAGTTAAACAATATGGAAGCCCATTCTGACGGATGCATTGGAACAGTAAATAAATCATATCCTTCATACTTGCTTGGACGCATATTTATTGAAGCTCTTTTCAAATCATTTGAAATAACTTTTTCAAAATTTCTAACCACATCTCTTAGTTCTATCGATTCTAATTCTCTATGTACATTTCTAGAAATTGTTTTATCAAAATACGAAGTATAGGTACTAAATGATTTTACATTTGTTTCTAACAACTCAGCTCTTTCATAAACTTCTTTATAGTCTTTGACTGCATTTTTAAGAAATCGAATATCCGCATCAAAACCTGGTAAAAAACGTTGAACTTCATGAACGAATTCACCAATCACTAAACCTAATCCTGCCAACACCCGAAGCATATTGTTTTCATCAATTAATTCTTGTGTCTGTATTTTTTCTACTTCTCTAGCTTTTTTTAGATCTGCAATTAGTTCATTCGCTCTATCTACAGTTTCGGTAGGTTCTGTAGCCTCAATGTTATTCTCATTTTCAATCCCAGTTTTTTTAAAAAGTTCTTCAATTTGCTCTATTGCATTGTCAACTTTTTCTGAAGAATTTTCTGTCTCTTTCTTATATCCTTTTTGAGAAGCTGTCACCTTTCTACCTCTCAACTCTTGAACTTTCATAACAGCAGTTGTTAACGACCGATAAACAAAATTGGTTAATTCATTTAAGCGATCATTTTCTATCAACCCTTCTCGGCTAGAGGTTTCTTCAAAATCGTTATTCAAATCTTCAAGTTCAACGAAACCGAAGAAATTTCGATTAGGATGTTGAGCTAAAATAATATTTCTATTATTCGATTTATCTAAACCTAACCAGTCATCACCCTGTTCACCATAAGGTAGAACACGAAAACCATTACGATATAATTTTATTCCGCCTTTCTCATAGCCTAGTTCCCTGATAAACGTTACGGTACCAGGAGAGAAAAGTTTAGGATCATAAATAAAATAATAAGCTTTGAAATGTACTCCTTTAATTAGATTAAATGGGGTTGTGGTATCTTCTTTATCTTTTTCATTATTACCTATTGGATATACTTCTTCGGGAAAATTTAATTTATCACTTTTCAAAGCCCAACACCCCTGTCCATCATCTAAAACATAACCTTCAATTTCTGCTAAAGCATGCTGGAAAATCGCTCTTTCTTCATCAACAATTGCAACCAAATCACCATTATCACTACGATAATAATTACTCTTAAATCCTTCATCAATGGAATTTTCTATTTCCTCTTCTTTCTTTTTTGAAAGTGGGAATGGTTGTAATAACTCCGATGTGTAACGATATACACGTTTAATCATCGCATCAGACCAACCTTCTCTTAAACCTTCAATTATTAATGTTGTGCCACTATTTTTAGTTTTGGAAATAAATTCGATTGAATTGGAAACAGTCAACAAATCTTTATCGGTTGCGAAATCATCCCAATTAATAATTACTTTTAATGCTTCCTGAGATTGTATTGTTTGGGTAATAATTATTAGTTTATTACCTAGACGTTGTGTCGCGAATCTACCAATTCCTTTTTTACCTGCTTTCTGACGCTTATACTTTTCTGAGACCGGATTATGAATTTTATCTGAAGAAGACAATCGCATAAAACCATTTACCAATTGCTCTCGGTTCATTCCATGTCCATTATCCTCTATTATTAAATTTCCTCCTTTATTCCATGCGTTTTCAAAAATCAAATCAACTACTGTAGCATCTGCATCATAAGCATTTTTTATAAGTTCTGAAACTGCTGTTTCTTGCTTGCCAACAAGCTCTTTTCCTAATCTATTTATAATACCTGCATCAACAGAAAACCTAACAGATGATTGATCTAAACTTGCTATTTCATTTGAAATAGAAATAATTAAATTATTATCAGAATTTGCTTTAGAAATTTCTTCAGACAACTTCTTTTTAAGCTCAATAATTTTTTGAGAGTTATCCATTCTTACTTACAATTATTATTAATTAACAGTATTAACATTCAATTCTTCAACTATTATAAGCTAAATATACAGCTATATAATACATCATTAGTACTGTATCTTTAAAATAGTAACTTTATTTTTCCATAACTGTTCCACAACCATTTATTAATTACAGACCTTTTTAAACAAGTATGTAAAGATATTGATTTTTGAATTGTTAAAATCTAAACTTTATAAAATTAAATTCATTCCTATAAAAATACTGATAATATAATTTGAGTATTTACCTCAGAAATTATTATAATAAAAGTCTTATACAATGTCTCCACAAAAAGGTTGACCTACACGCTTATAAATAGAACGTGATAAATTCTAAAACGAATAAAACAACGAATTCTCCAAGGTTTAGTTTGTGTAATTAAATTGTAAGAATTACATCAAACTAATTGGAAATTCTTCTACAATCATCTCAATTGATTCTATAGTTGATTGCTCTTTTAGTAGTAATGATTCTCTATATTCCATAGCCTCCGCATCTGTTATAAATTCAGCTTCAAAGCCTAACTCTCCTATCTTTTCTTTAATTTCTTGAAGAGTTACATTAAAAAACTCTCTTCTATAGTTAAATAAATTGACAGCTCTATCTGCAAAAGCTTTATGCAATTCATATTCTAAGGTTCTAGCTTCATCACTATAAATCATGGCATGAACATCAAATCGAAATGGAACTGAGGCATCTCCTAGTTCTCGTACCCTATCCAAAGGTTCTAACCTTCTTGTCATTCCTATTTTAAATACATTTTCTCCAAAAGAACCAATATTCGAAATAATATACACATGTCCTCTCTTGGTTTGTTGAGCCATGGATAAAGCTCTTTCCTTTTTTAACCTTGATTCTTCTAATTCTTTTTCGAGTTGCTCTATTTGTAATTTTAATTCTTCGGAATTATTAGTCCCTTGCTCCTTTCTTACTTTTTCTAAAGCTTTTTGGAAATAGGCTTCTTCTTTTTCTGCTTCTTTTTGAGCTTTCTCAAATNNTAAATAATCATTCGTTATTCTTACTTGCTGTCCCTCTCCTAATTTATTTAAAGCGGTAAATGATTTTTTAATTCTTTCTTTTATTTGATTGATATTATTCCATTTTACTTTACCTAATAACGCGTCACATTCCCCATTAAATGCTCTTAATAGTAGTTTTATATACTTATTTGTAGCAGCCCTTCCTTTGGCTTCGCTCCCATCTATGGTCCAAGTTGTATCACATACACAGGCTTTGTCAACGGTAATTAAATGTTTCTGTCGATCTCTAATAGATGATTGTTCATATCTATATTGGTCTGATTTTTCGAAATCAAACAAAGGTTCGTATAATCCAAATTCAGCTAAATCTAATTGGTTTTCATAAATAGAAATCTTCGATTTTAAATCTTTATAAACATCTAGCGAATTGAGGTATTTATTATTTAATTCATCTAAATCATTCTTTTTCGAAACAAGTTGATTATTAACTTCTGTATCCAATGCGTCAAATTTTTCTTTTTCTGTTTTTATATAGAATTCTATATCTACTATTCCGTTATATCTAGTTAGATTAGAGTTCAATTCAGAATTACTATTTTCTAAACTAATAATCTTTTTTTCGAGTTCAGAAATTTTATCAAATTCTTTCTTCTTTAAAAAATCAAATATTCCCAT
>NZ_DLJI01000065.1:10351-27893 GCF_002484185.1 Empedobacter sp. UBA7620
TAAAAAATCAAATATTCCCATTACAATTAATTTTCTTGATCTAACGAAAGTACATAGAGCGTTACAATCTGATTTACGTGAAACCGTAAGTTTATAAAAAATTCGTTTCACTTCTTTTCAATCGTTTCAATAGCTTCTATTTTTTGATTGTTCTTTTAGTAATAGTGATTCTCTATATTCCATAGCCTCCGCGTCTGTTATAAATTCAGCTTCAAAGCCTAACTCTAGTATCTTTTCTTTAATTTCTTGAAGAGTTACATTAAAAAACTCTCTTCTATAGTTAAATAAATTGACAGCTCTATCTGCAAAAGCTTTATGCAATTCATATTCTAAGGTTCTGGCTTCATCACTATAAATCATAGCATGAACATCAAATCGAAATGGAACTGAGGCATCTCCTAGTTCTCGTACCCTATCCAAAGGTTCTAACCTTCTTGTCATTCCTATTTTAAATACATTTTCTCCAAAAGAACCAATATTTGAAATAATATACACATGTCCTCTCTTGGTTTGTTGAGCCATAGATAAAGCTCTTTCCTTTTTTAACCTTGCCTCTTCCAATTCTTTTTCGAGTTGCTCTATTTGTAATTTTAATTCTTCGGAATTATTAAGCCCTTGCTCCTTTCTTACCTTTTCTAAAGCTTTTTGGAAATAGGCTTCTTCTTTTTCTGCTTCTTTTTGAGCTTTCTCAAATTCTCTTTTTGCTTTTTCTTCTTCTGAATGATACTCGATGCAAAAAATAATTTTGTTAATTATTTAATTTTATCCTTTATTTGCTATTGTAAAAGTGTTTTTTCACTTAATTTATAAGAATGCAGTATATTAAAATATTTCTTTTTTTTTCAATTGGCTTTTTGTTTTCTTGTACAAATGAAGACGATAAATTAGATATAAAAGATGATGTAACAAAAGTAAATCAAGCTCCAAAAAACTTTGAGATAACAATTAAAAATGTGTCACATTCTAGTGCTAAAATAATTTGGAATGCTGCAATTGACCCAGATAACGATCCTGTCAAATATGATATTTATCTAGAAAATGTAAAAATTTTCTCAGATCTAATTGATTTAGAAGCTAATTTTCAAAATCTTGAAGAATTAAAAAACTACTCTGGTTATATAATAGCAAAAGACAGTCATGGTAATGAAACAAGAGAATATTTTAAATTTATAACTTTCAAATATTACTTGAAATTTATGAAGGATTATGATTATGGTCCAAATAAATATCATGGTGAATTATCATCAATTACTTTAACAGAGGATAATCATTATTTGGTTTCTGGTATATTCTCTCGTTCAGTATTTGTGTTTAAAATTAATGCTGAAGGCGATTTAATTTGGAATAAATATTATACTTTTTCAGATCCAGATTTTTATCAAACATTAAATAAACCTGTTGAAATTATTAATTCTAATAATGGATCTATTTTCACGTACCAACACTATGTAGTTCAATTAGATAAAAATGGCAATAAAATATGGCAAAAAGATTTTAGAGAAATATATGGATACGATCAGTATATTTTATTAGAGTCTTTAAAGTATGATCAACAAAATAATTTGGTTGTTGTTGGAAATCATATGCATTCAGAATTTATGGATGATATAAAAGGTGTTGCTGTAAAGTTTTCTCCAAATAAAAACATATTATGGCATAAGTCATACGAATTAGATTATTATAATAATATTTTAGATTTAGCATTTGATAAGAATAATAACATGATTATGTTTGGAGATACTCGTCTTGAAGACCAAAATGGTACATATTCTAATGCTAAATTTTGGTTGTTTAAAATTGATATGAATGGTAATAAAATTTTCGAAAAAAAATTTGGCGATGGTTATTGTTTTCCAATAAAAATAATTAATACAAAGGATGAAAATTTCATTATTCAGGGACATTGGATGGGAGCTTATGATAAAAGATTTGATATTATAAAGAAAATTGATCAAAGTGGTAATTTTATATGGGAACACTCTTTCCTATCAGATGAAATTGCACAATTTTCGGTTACTGAATTATCAAATTCAGATATATTGGTTACAGGTAAAGATAATAATAGATCTATGGGGTTCTCAGATATAAGATACATTAATTTATCTCCAGAAGGTAAAAAGCTATGGCAAAAAACAATTGCTTTTGATTATTCATACACTGCAGGAGTTGATGTGTTAGCGACAGATGACGGTGGTTTTACTATGATTTCAGATTTCGTGAAGATAGATTATAATTATTACTCAATGTATCCTAATGCCAAAATTCTTTTATTAAAATCTGATCCTTATGGAAACATAACAATGTAAGTTTATTTTAATAACGAATTAACACATCTATATTGTTTAAAAGTAAAATGTAAATTCGGCATATAAAACGTTTTTTTTCTAACGTTAAGTAGTCTTTATATTAGAATTACATTAAACTCGTTGGGAATTCTTCTTCAATCATTTCAATTGATTCTATAGTTGATTTTCTTTTTCTGTTTTTATATAGAATTCTACATCTAGTATTCCGTTATATCTAGTTAGATTAGAGTTCAATTCAGAATTAGTATTTTCTAAACTAATAATCTTTTTTTCGAGTTCAGAAATTTTATCAAATTCTTTCTTTTTTAAAAAATCAAATATTCCCATCGCAATTAATTTTCTTGATACAACAAAACTACATAGAGCGTTACAATCTGATTTACGTGAAACCGTAGTTTATAAAAAATGTAATCAGGATATTTTGGCTAACTATACAATAAAGTATTTTACAAAGGTTTTGTATATATAGTCTTTGTATAGAATAATGTTAGCGGTTAGGCTACAAATGAAAGTTCCTATGATAAAGAAAGGTTACAATACTACACTACTTTTCTTTTGGCTAAAAAATTGAGAGCTAGCTAAATAACATGTTAAAACTCGCGTAAAAGAAGGCGGTCAAAATATTCCAACAGATGGAATTGAAAGGAGATACATTAATGGAATTAAAAATGTGACTTCGAGAACCTCGGCCACCAAGAAAACCGTTTCCTGAGACTCTCGGACGGAAAAGGTATTCAAGAAATATAATGTATATAACCAAATTTATTTTATAGTCTCATTCCAATAATAACTGTCGGGATAAATTCTTTTTCCAAATATTGCTGTGCCCACTCTTATAATCGTTGCTCCCTCCTCAATGGCTATTTCCATATCTCCACTCATTCCCATTGACAATTCCTGCATTTCTACGTTAGGTAGGTTTAAAGCCACAATTTTCTGTTGAACATCTTTGAGCAATCGAAAACACTTACGCACCTTTTCGGTTTCGGCACTAAATAAACCTATGGTCATCAAACCTTTTATTTTTAGAGTTTCCAACTTTGCTACCTGCTTTACTAGTTCTATTGCATTATCGGGACCAACACCAAATTTGCTTTCTTCAAAAGAAGTATTTACTTGTATTAACACTTCTATGGTTTTGTTTTCAAATTCTAATCGTTGATGGATTTTTTTTGCTAGATCCCAACGATCAAGCGATTGAATACAGGATACATTATATTTCAAAAGATCTTTAATTTTGTTTGTTTGCAAATGCCCAATGAAATGATTAGTGTGCAGAATTTCTTTTAATGATTCGTTTTTCTCTTTAAGTTCCTGTACCTTGTTTTCGGCTATTAATGTATATCCTGCTTGTAATGCAATTTTTATACGTTCGGCAGGTACAGTTTTGGTTGCCAATAACAGTTTTATCTCATTAGAATTTCTGTTACTATTTATACAGGCATTATTTATTCGCTTCCGAATATCGGTAATATTGTTTAAAATTTCTTCGTTCATACTTCCTAGTATTAAAAGGTTATTACTTTGCTAATGCTTCCATTTTTTCGGGAGTAATAGTCCACCGTATCCATTTATCATCTGGCTTTGACCCCAAACTTTTATAAAATTTCTGAGCGTTAATATTATTGGCAAGAACTAACCAATTAAATTTTTTATATCCATTATTGAGGGCATATTGAGCAAGACCTTTCAGTAATCTTTTACCAATATTTTTGCCTCTTTGGTTAGTATCGACATATAACCATTTAAGCATTAAAGAAGGTTTTAGATTGTGCATAAAAGGAATGGTATAATAAACAGCAATACCTACAAGTTTACTGTTCCCTGTCTCTGCAACGATAGCACCGAATTGAGGGTTTGTTCCAAATCCACGACTTAACAAGTCGTTTTCTGAAAGGCTAAAATCTGTATCGCCCTCATATACAACAATCGCTTCCATTAACCGCAAAAGTTCTGGAATATCCTGCTCTTTCATTTCTCTGATTTGTATTTCATTTTCCATTTGTCCGTTTTAAATTCTTACTATTTTGTTTCTCTTTATTGCAGATGGGATATCGTTTCGGTTTGACAGATTGATTTTTCTTCCAATTCTTTTATCAGTATCGTTTTTACAGCCGTAAACGTATGGTCTTTGGCTTCTGCAAATGAAACGTTGTATTTACGTTCTATGTTCTGTAACGCTACTGGAAATCGGGATAATAGCTTGTTGTAATACTCGTCTAAAACTTCGGGTATTGGTATTTCAAAATTTATCCGTAGCTGAAACCGCCTTAACAAAGCTGTATCAATAATTTCTGGGTGGTTGGTTGCACATAGTAATAATGCCTTTTCGGGATAGTAGTCTATCAACTGTATTAAGGTATTTACCAATCTTCGCATTTCGCCTACGTCTTTATCATCGTTACCTCTTGCTTTTGCGATTTGGTCAAATTCATCTAAAAACAAAACGGCTTTTTCCCGACCTGCTTTGTCAAATACCTGTTTGATGTTCTGCGATGTTTCGCCTATACGTGAACATACTACATTACTCAAATTGAGTATGAGAATATTTTTGCCTAACGTATTTGCAATAGCTTTGGCGGTCATTGTTTTGCCACAACCCGAATTACCGTGAAGCAATATTTTATTATTTACAGGCAGTCCGTATTGGCTTAATTCTTCATTGTATTTATGTTCCTTTATCAGCTGTTCAAACTTTTGTCTGTTGGCTTCATCCAGAAATATATCGTTTAATGATACCTGCTCTTTGTCGTTTATGATAAGGTTAAATACATTCATTGAAATATAAAATAATATTGAGGTCGGGAATGGATTCGAACCACTGCAAAAGATATTGCGTACCCTTGTCTGACCACTCGACTACCCGACCATTTTTTTGAAAAGGGCGAACCGATTAAGTCTGCCCATTGTGTTACTTCCACCAATAGTAATAATTGTGCTTACCGTCATATTCAAAACCGCAACGTGGATATAATTGATTGCCAATGTCGTTTGTTTTTTCAGTTTCAAGCATTAGCCCGCAAGCACCAGTTTCATCGCACCATTGTTTTGCTCTGTCTATCAATGCTACCGAAAGCCCTTTGCCTCTGTAATCGGGGTGTACAAACAAATCGCTCAATAACCATTGCTTTGCTAATTTGATGTAATGATACAATTTGTACAACTGCACAAAACCAACAGCTTTGCCGTCTGCATACACGACAAAAATGTTTGATTGGTCGTTGTCCATTCGTTCCTTAATGAATTGCTTACACTTTTCGTAATCGTCCGCTTGACGATAGAAAATCCGATAAAGGTTAAATAATTTTGCTGTGGTGTCTAAATCGTTTAGACCTACTTTTTTGATGTTGAACTCCATTGTTTTAAAATTATTTTAATTGATAAGTCAAAAGTATTTACAAACAGGACTATATTTGTAGTCCAATTTACAAAAAAAAGGTAGTCCACGATGTTGCCATACGAACATATCATAATCATAGATAAAGAAAGCAAAATCCCTATTTATAGGCAGATTGCCTTATCCATTATTAACGCAATCAGAAACGGTACTCTGAAACCAGGAACGTACTTACCAAGTAGTCGGGAATTAGCCAAAACATTGGGTATACACCGAAAGACCGTAATTGCAGGTTATGAGGAATTGGAAGCACAAGATTGGATTATGATTTTTCCAAGAAAACACGTTGCTGTTTCGGAACATATTCCATTGCTTAAACCTCAAAAGTGGGGTGAATCTAATACGTCTACACCTTATGAAAATGATTTGAATGTACCTTTTAGAATTATAGAAGAAAACAAGTTTAGTGAAAATGGTATTTCGTATGCTGATGTAGTTATTGATGACGGACACCCTGACGTAAGATTATCTCCAATAGATGATTTATTAAAAATGTATCGTTCACTCACTTCAAAAAAATATGCTATTAAAAACGCAAATATTGGAACAACACAGGGGACTTTGAAACTTCGGGAAGTGTTGGTTAATTATTTGTCAGAAACAAGAGGGTTAAACATTTTTCCTGATAATATTTTAATTACGCACGGAGCACAAATGAGTATTTATTTGTCTGCTCAACTGCTTTTGGGACATACATCTACGATTATTGTAGGCGTTCCAAATTATCCTATTGCCAATAAAACATTTGAGGAAACCGAAGCGAAAATCATTGAGGTAACCGTAGATGATAAAGGTATTGATACCGATGCTATCAAAAAGATTTGCAAACGTCAGAAAATTAATGCTGTGTATGTCATTCCCCACCACCATTACCCTACAACAGTAACATTAAGCGTAGAACGTAGAATGAAACTTTTAGAACTATCTCAACAATATTCTTTTGTGATTATTGAAGATGATTACGATTATGATTATCATTATGCGTCTTCACCATATTTGCCTTTGGCAAGCGGTAATCATAGTGGAAACGTGATTTACATAGGCTCTTTTTCCAAAATATTAGACCCTGCTTTGCGTATAGGTTTTATGGTAGCTCCTAAAAATTTCATAGAACAATGTACAGCTTTCAGAAAAATAGTAGATGTGAGTGGTGATGGATACATGCAAAACGCTTTAGCATCCTTGATTAAAGAGGGTGAATTAAAACGACATCTTAAAAAGGCAAAGAAAATTTATCACGGACGTATGGATTTTTTAGATGTATTGTTAAGAGAAAAATTAGACAATTATGTCTCTTATACATTGCCTACTGGTGGAATGGCTATTTGGTTAAAAGTAAGGTCAGACTTGCCTGTTGAACAACTTTATTCAAACGTAAAACTTCATATCATCAGAATTGATGAAACACAAAATGCATTTAGATTTGGCTTTGCTTCATTGAATGAAAAAGAATTGGAACAAGCTGTTGATACATTAAGAATAGAATTGCAGAAAATTGAAAGTAAGTGTTTATAAATATGATCTATATAACTACTAAAGCATTTAGCGAATAGTCGTGATTGACCAACTATTAATAATTGTACTTTCTTATAAAGAAAAATAAAAAATAGAACTACGCTAATTTTTTAATGCGAGTGTTTTTGTCTCACGCAACAAGGTATAAAATATAATTTTTTTTGTATATTTGAGTTTAATTAATGAAATGTAGATATAGGTATTTTTATGAAACGAAAATATATTTTACTTAGTATAATAATATGTTAGCGGTAATGTTATAAGAATATCTGAAGAAGATGACTTAATTTGAACTTGCTAAAAAATAAAATGTTTTCATAAAATACTGAAAAATTCATATAAATCAAACATCAATCAACTTATTTAAGTAATCCTCACTAAAAAATATATTTTAAAACATGACTACAAACAAAATAATTCGATTAATCCCTAACAATATTCCTACACCAGTTGGAAACTATTCACATGTTACAATAATTCCTAGAAACTCAGATTTATATACTTTTTCGGGGCAAATTGGAATAGATAACAACGGTACAACACCCGAAAATTTTAATGAACAAGTTATCTTAACATTTAAGAACATAAAAGAACTTTTGAATAGTCAAGATTTGGATGCAGAAAATGTAATTAAAGTGAATATTTGGGCTACAGAAGAAATAGATTGGGAGTTTTTCGATCAAGAATGGGAAAATTTATTTAAGAAAAATCATCCTTCAATGACAATTGCATATATAACTGCATTAGGGCTTCCGGAACTGAAAATTGAAATCGAAATTTGGGCTGCAAAATAGAATACATCTATCACTAACAAGAATAGCTAGTTCACAACTATAATTTTAAAAACAATTTCAGAAACTTTTCATATTTAATTATATAATAATCAATAAAATTGATTATTAAAATCTTTTTCATTCATAAGTTTTTTATAACTTATGAATGAAAAATCAATACTTAGAACTTAAATCATTTTATTAATGTAGTTTTTTACAATCGTTATATATCGTTTAAGTCTTCGATACATCTTTTTCCAAACACCCTCCTAATGAAGACAATAAGACAATAAGAAGCTGAAAACGAATTCAGCTTCTTAATTTATTTTATATTTTCAAAAATACCTACTCCTCTTCTCCACTATTTTTCATCGCAGTCAAAAGATTATATGCTCCTTTCGAAACATAGACTTTTCCTGAATTTTGAGGAGATTTTATTTCAATCATTTTATTCGCAGAACCTCCTATTTCTACAAGAACTAATCGAAACTGATTTTTAGTTTGTCTTTCGAACACATAGTCTTTTCCTTCAAACTGAATTACAGCTTCTTCTGGTAAAACATTCGCGTCAAGCGAATTCACTTGCAATTCGATATTGAAATACATATTCGCTGTTAATCGCGTACCATTCGCATTCGTAATTCGTGCAAAAACATCAACCGTTCCATCTTCATTCACTTGATTTGAAATTGAGGTGATTTGCGCATCTAACTTTTGATCTGGTTTTGCATTGGTATAAGCTTTCAAAAATTGACCAATCTGAATGTTACTCAGATCCTTTTCAAATACTTTTACATTCAACAAAGAACGATCTGGATTAATAATTTCTAACATCGCATCTGCTGGCGAAATATATTGTCCTGTATTCGCAAAAACCTGACTCACCATTCCGCTAATCGGTGCATAAACATTGATGGTACGTCGGATATTACTCAACGAAACTGAGGAAGGATTGATATTCATTAATCTTAGTTTCTGTTCCAAGGAACTTTTCTTTACCATCAACGATTGACGTGTTGCTTTCGCTTGTTGCATCACTTTGTCACTTGCTGCTTGCTCTGCATTCAAATCCTTTTGACGAACATAATCTGCACTAGCCTGCTCTAACAAAGCTTTTGTTGTGAGATAATCTTCTTGCATTTGGATATACTGCGGATCTTCTAAAACCACCAAAACTTGTCCTTTATTGACATAATTTCCTGGAATTAGTGCAATTCGTTTCACATAACCACCAAAGGCATTGGTGATAGAAATAGTATTTTCTGGGGTTACTGCCGTCTTTGCATTTAGCCGAATAGTTGTAGGTAAATTCTGATGACGTAAAGAGGTTGTATCAATTTCAAAATTCTTTAATTGAGCATCTGTCAACTTTAAAATTGAAGTAGAAATAGTTGCTTTTTGCTCTACTTCAGGTTTTGTTTCTTCTTTGTTACAACTCATCACAACAAAAGATGTACAAAGCATTAAGATATATTTTTTCATATTATTGTGCAGTATAAAAAGTCATTGCGGCATAAGCCTGATTACGTAGATTCTTTGCTTCTAGAAACTTTGTTTTCACTTCGATGATTTGATTATTCAGAATCACCCAATCCAAAAAATTAATCTCTCCTTCTAGTAATTGACGATTAATTGTTTTTTGTAAATCATTCGCAGCAGGAAGTTGAGTTTGCTCAAAATCTCCTACTATTTCTTCGTAAGAGTTTACTTTATTTTTTAAAACATCAAAATCTTGTTGCAACTTCGATTGTTGTAAAGTATACGCTTGTTTTGCAAGATCAGTTTTAACTTTTGAGGCTTCAATTGACGAATTAATTCCTCTATTAAATAAAGGTAAGCCAACTCCTACTTGAAAAGAATTGTATCGATTTTTGTCCAAATCAGAAAAGCTTTGATTTGAATATCCAACTGTTAAAACTGGAATTTTCTTTGATTTTTCTATTTCAGTTTCTAAAGTAGAAGTCTGAATATTTTCTTCAGCTAATTTTAACATTGGATGTGCATCTGAAACAGATAATCCTGCAATTTCATTCCAATTTACACCATCTTTTGTTGGATAAATTTTGAATGATGAATTGGTTAAAAATTGAATTTGTCTTGATTCATTTTCTAATTCATTCTCAACTAATCTCAATTGATTTTGAATCGATTTCAACTGAATAATAGCTGTTGAAACCTCACTTCTGTTTGATTCACCTTTCTTCAAACGTAAATTTGCTTTCTTCAAAAACTCTTGGTAAATCAATTCATTATCTTTCAATAAATCTTGTTGATATTCTGTATTTTGCATATTGACATACAAATTGGCTAATCGTTGTTTAACTTCAACTTTCGCCAATTGTTCATTTGCTTTAGAAGTACTGATCATTTGTTCGTTCAAAGCTTTTTGGCGTTTAAAAACCACAGGAAATTGAAACGATTGCGAAATAGTAAATTTGTTATCAAATTCACCCGAATTCACTTGTCCAAATTCCGCAGCTATATCTAAAGGTGAAAGTGAACGATTGGCAAATACATTTTTCTCATGATAAACAGTAGTCAATTCTGCTTGTTTAATTTCGAGGTTATTCGCATCGGCTAATTTGACAACCTCATCAAAACTCATACGCTCTTGCGCATTGGCAGTTGCTCCAAACAAAACTAATAAAATAGCTGTAGGAAATGATTTATGACGAGTTGATTTCTTTTTAAAATGAATATTTTCGAACATAACATATAAAATTGGTAAAACAAAAAGGGTAAGAAAAGTTGCACCCATTAATCCTCCGATGACAACAGTTGCTAATGGACGTTGAACTTCTGCGCCCGAACCATTACTAAGAGCCATTGGTAAGAAACCTAAAGAGGCTACAGCGGCTGTCATTAGGACGGGACGAAGACGAGTTCGTGTTCCCATAATAATAATTCGAGTTGTATTCTTAATTCCGTTATCACGTAGACGATTGTATTCTGAGATTAATACAATTCCGTTTAGAACTGCAATTCCAAAAAGGGCTATAAATCCAACTCCAGCACTAATACTAAAAGGCATATCTCGCGCAGCTAAGAATAGTATTCCACCGATTGAAGAAAGCGGAATAGCTGTATAAATTAATAAACTTTCTTTGATTGATTTGAATGCAAAAAATAACAAGACAAAAATCAAAACCAAGGCGACTGGAACAGCGATACCTAAGCGAGCTTTAGCATGATTCAAATTTTCGAAAGCTCCACCGTAGGTTGTATAATAACCTGTAGGAAGTTTGACTTGAGCATCAACCTTTTGTTGCAACTCTAGCACAACACTCTCTATATCGCGTCCTTTTACGTTAAATCCAACAACAATTCTACGTTTTGCATCTTCGCGCTGAATTTGATTTGGCGTATTTTTATAATCTACTTTTGCCAGTTGATTCAATGGAATCTGAATTCCAGAAGCAGTAGGAATCAATAAATTTCGAATATCTTCTATATTTTCGCGTTTATCTTCTGCTAAACGAACCACCATATCAAAACGTTTTTCACCTTCGAAAACCATTCCAGTAGATTGTCCTGCAAAAGCCATATTAATAATTCGATTTGCTTCTCCAATACTCAATCCATATTGCGCTAATAAAGCACGATCAAACTCAATCACAACTTGCGGAATTCCATTAATTGGTTCGATATATAAGTCTTGCGCTCCTTTTACAGTATTGATTATTTTTCCTAATTTATCTGCATTATTGGCTAAACTATCTAAATTTTCACCAAATATTTTCACCACCACATCTTGTCGTGCTCCTGTCATTAATTCGTTAAAACGCATCTGAACAGGAAATTGAAATCCCGTTGAAAGTCCTGGAACATCTTCCAAAGCTTTACTCATTTTATCCGATAATTCTGGAAAAGTTGTGGCAGAAGTCCATTCTTTTTTAGGTTTCAGTACAATAATCATATCTCCTGCATCCATTGGCATTGGCTCGGTAGGAATCTCTCCACTCCCAATTTTTGTCACAACCATTTCAACTTCAGGGAAACGATCTTTCAATATTTTAGCTGCTTTATTTGTGTATTCTATTGTTGTCGTAATATTACTTCCTGGTAAAATACGTGCTTCTACAGCAAAATCGCCTTCTTCTAAAGCTGGAATAAATTCTCCACCTAAACGAGACATCACAAAAACAGCAATAGCAAATAGAGAAAGCACAATTGCTAAAATAATAGTACGAACTTTTAAGGCTTTGATTAAACATTTCTGATGGAAAATCTCAATTTTAGCCATTACACGATCCGATAAATTTGGTTTCACTTTCTTCTTTTTACTTAAGAATAAGCTGGTCATCATCGGAACATAAGTCAACGAAAGAATAAATGCACCAATCAATGCAAAAGCAACTGTTTGCGCCATTGGTTTGAACATTTTCCCTTCTATTCCTTGTAAAGTAAAAATTGGTAAATAAACAATTAGAATAATAATTTGACCAAAAACAGCCGAATTCACCATTTTTTTAGCTGAAGAACCAACTGTTTGATCCATTTCTGTTTGTGTTAATTTGTTCTTCAACCCAAACTTTTTGTTGTGTGCTAACTGATGCATCGCCGCTTCTACAATAATCACAGCTCCGTCAACAATTAATCCGAAATCTAATGCGCCTAGACTCATCAAGTTTCCACCTACACCAAAAATATTCATCATAATAATCGCGAATAATAAGGCTAGAGGAATAACAGAAGCTACAATAAAACCAGCACGTAAATTTCCTAAGAAAAGCACTAAAATAAAGACAACGATTAAGGCTCCTTCAAGTAAATTTGTTTCAACCGTATGAATGGTATTGTCAACCATTTTTTTACGGTCTAAGAAAGGTTCAATAACAACTCCTTCAGGTAACGTCTTTTTAATCTCTTCGATGCGTTCTTGTACATTCTTCACCACTTCGTTACTATTCGCTCCTTTCAACATCATAACAATTGCACCAGAAACTTCACCTGTATCGTTATATGTCATTGCACCATAGCGTGTAGCAAAACCAGTTTTTACATCTGCAACATCTCTCAATAAAATAGGTGTTCCGCTTTGCGAGCGTTTGACCAAAATATTTTCGATATCTTCTATTTTACCAATTAAACCTTCAGAACGGATAAATAAAGAAGTAGGACCTTTTTCGATATAAGCTCCACCTGTATTTTGATTATTCTCGCTCAGTGCATCAAATAAATCATTAATTGTCAGATTAAAAGATTGTAAACGTTGCGGATCAATCGCTATTTCGTATTGTTTCAATTTTCCACCGAAACTACTCACATCCGCTACTCCAGGAACGCCCAAAAGTTGACGACGAACAATCCAGTCTTGAATAGTTCTTAATTCAGTTTCATCATATTGATCTTCGTAACCTTCGGCAGGACGAACAACGTATTGATAGATTTCCCCCAAACCTGTCGAAATTGGACCAAGTTGTGGTTCACCAATACCTTCTGGAATCTCATTTTGAACCTGAATCAACCGTTCACTTACTTGTTGTCGCGCCCAATAAACATCTGTATTGTCATCAAAAACAATGGTTACCAATGATAAACCAAAACGAGAGAAACTACGAATTTCGGTAATTCCACCAATATTAGAATTAGCTTGTTCGATAGGAAAAGTCACCAAGCGTTCTATATCTTCTGCACTAAAAGAAGGCGCTACAGTGATAATTTGAACCTGATTAGATGTAATATCAGGTTGTGCATCAATGGGTAATTTTGTTGCATCGTAGATACCAAATACCAACAAAGCCAACGTAAACAAACCCACGATAAATTTATTCTTGATTGAAAAATCAATAATTTTATTTAACATCGTAAAATTGTATAGATTAAAAATATGCTAAATACAAGTTGTAAATAGCTGAAATTGGATAAACTGAAAGAATCAATCTATCGTAAAATCTAAAAAAATTACGCTTGTTTTGGCGGTTGCCAAATAGAATCTAAATAATGAGTATATAAGAAATCTTCATCAAATGTTTTGATTGAAGTCGTAGAAATTTCTTTATCTAAATGTAAAACATCGAAGAGTTTTATGGGAGAGAAAAAAAAGTCGATATGAACAAACTCAACTTTCATGAAAGGTAATTTTTGGTCAGTTTCCCAATCCGCATCAACCTCATGTCCACCATAATGATGAACTAAAAAAGTTTTCATTTCATCCAAAAAATCTCCTCCTTTATCATGTTCAATAAAATGAGAAATAAACACAGGCAATTTATATAACTGACACAATTGAGTTGAAGTTGTTATATATAAAAAAATTAAAATTTTAGTTGCCCATAGTTTCACAAGTCAAAGGTACACTCTATTTAATAGTTTTCAAATTTAATTTGAAATAAAAGTCTTTATAAAAAAACAAAAATTTTACATTATGATTATTGAAGGAACATATTATATCAGACAACATAGTCTTCGCAACTAATCAATTTAAGGTTTTAGAATTTCAACTCCTTCTAAAGAAGGAATTTATCTTCTTAATGGGATTATAGAGATGTTTTTTATAGTTTACGGTTACATTATTTTTAATCAGATTTAGTACCAGATTTTGGCATTCTGAGCTTGTCGAAGAATATTTTACTTTCATTTATAAAATTTTGTCACATAGAACTTCATTTTGATTGTATAATTATCGTCTGAGTCTTCGATACAATATTTTGTAAACGGCATTCTGACTGATAATAATGAGGAATGGGAATGTATAAATTTATAAATGCAGCATACTGTTTATGATTATGACTTACTTGTGTATCTGGTATCCTACTTCTTAAAATTAATTTCGTTCAAAACTTAAAAAATCTTATCAATGAAAAGTATTTATTTAATTATTGTAGGAAGTTTTGTTATCACAAGTTGTGTTGATTATGAAACAGAAGAAATTATTGAGAACAGAAAAAAGAACAACTTAAGGTTGACCTACTTATTGTTGAGAAAGTATCGAATGATAGTACTCAATATCTAGATGAAGCAAACGATCCTCCTCGTGATAAGGATCCCTATGTGAAACGAGGAAATGATGCAGAAAATGATGAAGTTGACGAAAACTAATATTAGATGTTAGATGTTAGATGTTAGATGTTAGAAAGTTAATTTTTATGAATTAAAACTACTATAAAGATGAGAAAAATTGCACCTTTTTTAAGAACACTCATCTGCTACCTTTACATAAGTTTATTTGTCTATGCGGCAGTAAGTAAACTCATCGATTTTGAAACTTTTCAAACTCAGTTGGGACAATCGCCTTTATTAGCTAGTTATGCGATTCCTATTTCGTATGGAGTGATCATCCTGGAACTTCTAACAGCAGTTCTCTTGATGTTTGAGCGAACTAGAAAATTAGCCTTACAGATTTCACTTTTCTTAATGACCATCTTCACTACCTATATTATCATTATCTTGAATTTCACGGATTTTACCCCTTGTTCATGTGGTGGAGTTTTAGAAAAGTTGGGATGGACGGAACATCTAATTTTTAATCTCGTATTCGTAGGATTTGCATTGTGTGCACTTCGACTGGTAGCGACCTCAGAAAATTGGAAAAACTACGGGCTAAACCAACTCGGAATTTTAGTAATCGGAATTGCAAGTGTTTCTATACTTTATGCATTATCCGAAAAAAAATCACAGACCAACAATGCGTTTACTCGTAAATACATCCCACATGCATTACAAAAAATTAAACAAATTACCCTACCTTCAAACGATTATTATATTGCAGGTATAGATAGTTGTGCAATCTATTTAGGGAATTACAATGCTCCACTTTATGTAAAAGAAATTGATTTTAATTTATTTACTGAAAAGACACATCAAATTATAATCGACCAATACAACTTACCATACAAACGGGTTCGAATTGTCGTTCAACCACCCTACTTCTTTGTTGGAGACGGTACTGTGCCTATTTTATTTAGAGGTAAAATAACAAATTGGAAAGCCTCAACCCTTTTCAAAGAAAAAATTTATTTCAATCAATTTGTACCAAAAGATTCTGCAACTATCGCAGTGGTAACAGCGAGCACCAAAACAAATACTACGATACTAGGTGAAATTAAACTGAAACCTAATCAACTTATGTTCACACCAAAAGAAGATATTTTAGTCAAACAAATCAATGGAACCTTTGATACAGATGGACTATTGCAATGGAATAACCAAGCCCATCTCTATACCTATCTCTATTATTACAGAAACCAATACATTGTTCTTGATCAAAATTTACAGCCAATTGTGCACAATAAAACCATTGATACCATTTCCAAAGCACAAATTGATTTAGCCTATTTCGAAAAAAGTAAAGAATACAAATTAGGAAGCAAAACCATTATGGTTAATCTAACCGCAACTGCCAACCACAATTCTTATTTTATTGTAAGCGACCGTATGGGAAGATTCGAAAAAGATGACCTATCAAAAGGAATGACCATCATTGATCAGTACGACTATAAAAATAACCGTTACCAACACAGCTTTTATTTTTATCATCAACCACAACAAACCATGCAACAATTTATGGCTTATCAAAATTATTTGATTGGGATAGTTGACAATCAACTGTGGATGTATAAAATAAAAGACATAAAAAAATAAATTGCGCAATGCAGGGAAAGGCTGAAAACCTGTACAAAAGAGTAAGCCACCACATTAAAATAATACAAAATGAAAACAATTTTTTTAAAAAAAATTCTACCAATTGGGGTAGGAATGATGGCAGTTGCTTTTGCATTTGCCACTGAAGCTCAATCATCAAAAAAAGATGCATTTGTAAATGGTTACATTTTCAATACATTAACCAGTAAATGTGAACCTGTTGACCAAGATTGTAACAATATTGAAAATATACCTTGTACTTATCTGAATTCGTCTGGACCACAAATCTTTCGTTTTAACAACGATACATTTTGTAGTGTACCAATGACTCATCGTCCATAATGACAAAGGAAAGGAGTGTAGAAGTACACTCCTTTCTTATAATTTACTTCAAATAATGGTCAAACCACTTCATAATCAACTCCGACAATGTACGTTGATTTCCGGGCTTCATAATATAATGCCCTTCATTTTCAAACAAAACCAATTGACCTTTTTTATTCAAGCGTTTCATTCCCATAAAAAGAAATTTACTTTGGTACCAATGGGTGTTGAAATCTTCTTTGCCCGCCCATAGTAACAATGGAGTCGTCATCTGTTCAACTTGATCCAAAGGGGAATTATTTTTATAATTTTCTTTTGCATTATAATAGTTCTCTCCCATCCTAGATTGATGACTCTCTGTACGCCAAAACTGATCGGTATCCCATCCATTACCTTGTACATCATGCGACCATGTCTGCAAATCAGTGACAGTTCCTCCTGCAACTGCTGCTTTGATTAGTTTTGATTTTGTCGCAATAAATGCAGTTTCGTATCCACCAAACGAGTGCCCTATTAAACCTACCCGTTTACCATCAATGGATGGATTACTGCTCGTCACTTCTTTAATCACCGATTCGACTGACTTTAAAGCAGATTCCCCTGTATGCCCTATCTCATAATGTAGATTAGGTAATAAAACAAAA